>NZ_QPFW01000168.1:0-18085 GCF_008122455.1 Enterobacter sp. C6 | reverse complement strand
GTGCAGCAGGCCGTGGTTACGCCCGGTTGCGCCCGTAGCGATATCATGGCGTTCCAGAAGCGTGACGCTCAGGCCGCGAAGGGCGCAATCGCGTGCGATCCCGGCGCCGGTAGCGCCACCGCCAATGATTATCACATCGCTGTAGCGAGGATCGTGAATGGTCATTGTTTACCCTCTATGTTCGTTTTTTATCATTTAGCCATATTAATTTTGTGGTTTGTTTGATTTCGAACATAAACGCGCGGAATTCGAAAGTGAAACGTGATTTCATGCGCTTTTTTGCGCATTCTGTCATATTTCTGTAACAATCTGTGCGTTGATTCACAGTAACAATCACCGTGATTTCTTAACATCCCCGCCTCTGGAATTCAGGTGCGAGCCACCTGCTCATTCATTTCAAGGCCACGGAGGCTGTTATGCTCAGTATCTTCAAACCTGCGTCCCACAGGGCGCGTCTGCCAGAGGCAGAAATAGATCCGCTCTATCGCCGTCTGCGTTGGCAAATCTTCCTGGGGATCTTCTTCGGGTACGCGGCGTACTACCTTGTACGTAAAAACTTCGCGCTCGCCATGCCGTATCTGGTGGAGCAGGGCTTTTCCCGCGGCGATCTGGGGTTCGCGCTGTCGGGGATCTCCATCGCCTACGGTTTTTCCAAATTCATCATGGGCTCCGTGTCGGATCGCTCGAATCCGCGCGTGTTCCTGCCCGCCGGTCTGATCCTGGCGGCCGCGGTGATGCTGTTCATGGGCTTTGTGCCGTGGGCAACCTCCAGCATTGCCATCATGTTCGTGCTGCTGTTCCTCTGCGGCTGGTTCCAGGGGATGGGGTGGCCGCCGTGCGGACGCACCATGGTGCACTGGTGGTCGCAGAAGGAGCGCGGCGGCATCGTGTCGGTGTGGAACTGTGCCCATAACGTGGGTGGCGGTATTCCGCCGCTGCTGTTCCTGCTGGGGATGGCCTGGTTCAACGACTGGCACGCTGCGCTGTATATGCCTGCCTTTGGCGCCATCGTGGTGGCGATTTTCGCTTTCGCGCTGATGCGTGATACGCCTCAGTCCTGCGGCCTGCCGCCGATTGAAGAGTACAAAAACGACTATCCGGATGATTACAGCAAGGAGCACGAAGAGGAGCTGACCGCAAAACAGATCTTCATGAAGTACGTCCTGCCGAACAAGCTGCTGTGGTACATCGCGGTGGCGAACGTGTTCGTTTACCTGCTGCGCTACGGCATCCTCGACTGGTCGCCAACCTACCTGAAAGAGGTGAAGCACTTCGCGCTGGATAAATCCTCCTGGGCGTACTTCCTGTATGAATACGCCGGGATCCCAGGCACGCTGCTTTGCGGCTGGATGTCGGACAAGGTGTTTAAGGGTAACCGCGGTGCGACGGGCGTCTTCTTTATGACCCTGGTGACCATCGCGACGGTTGTTTACTGGCTTAACCCGCCGGGCAATCCATCAGTAGACATGGCCTGCATGATCGTCATCGGCTTCCTGATTTACGGTCCGGTAATGCTGATCGGCCTGCATGCGCTGGAGCTGGCGCCGAAAAAAGCGGCGGGCACGGCGGCAGGCTTTACCGGCCTGTTCGGTTACCTCGGCGGTTCGGTCGCGGCGAGCGCCATTGTGGGCTACACCGTTGACTTCTTCGGCTGGGACGGCGGCTTTATGGTGATGATCGGCGGTAGCGTGCTGGCGGTACTGCTGCTGATTGTTGTGATGATCGGTGAGAAACGTCACCACGCGGAAGTGCTGGCACGTCGTCAATAAGGAGCTTTACGATGAAATTAACTCAGTTAGCGACAGGCCTGCTGCTGGCGGGCCTGATGACAGGCTCCGCGCTGGCGGCGGATAAAATCGTTATTGCCCACCGTGGCGCGAGTGGCTATCTGCCGGAGCATACGCTGCCGGCGAAAGCGATGGCCTATGCGCAGGGCGCGGATTACCTCGAGCAGGATCTGGTGATGACGAAGGACGACCAGCTGGTTGTCCTGCATGACCACTATCTGGACCGCGTGACGGACGTGGCGGAGCGTTTCCCGGACCGCGCGCGAAAAGATGGCCGCTACTACGCCATTGATTTCACCCTGGCGGAGATCCGTTCCCTGAAGTTTACCGAAGGCTTCGAGATTGAAAACGGCAAGAAAGTGCAGGTCTATCCGGGACGTTTCCCGATGGGCAAATCTGACTTCCGCATTCATACCTTCCAGGAAGAGATTGAGTTTGTTCAGGGGCTGAACCACTCAACCGGTAAAAATATCGGTATCTACCCGGAGATCAAAGCGCCGTGGTTCCACCATCAGGAAGGAAAAGACATTGCCGCAAAGACGCTGGAGGTGCTGAAGCAGTACGGCTACACCAGCAAGAAGGACAAAGTCTACCTGCAGTGTTTTGATGCCGCCGAGCTGAAGCGCATCAAAACCGAGCTGGAGCCGAAGATGGGCATGAACCTCAACCTGGTGCAGCTGATTGCCTACACTGACTGGAATGAAACTCAGGAGAAACAGCCGGACGGGAAGTGGGTTAACTACAACTACGACTGGATGTTTAAGCCGGGCGCGATGAAGCAGATTGCGCAGTACGCCGACGGCATCGGGCCGGATTATCACATGCTGGTGGCGGAGGGCTCAGCGCCGGGCCACGTGAAGCTGACGGCGATGGTGAAAGAGGCGCACGACAGCAAGATGCAGGTGCATCCGTATACCGTGCGTGCAGACCAGCTGCCGCCGTATGCCACGAATGTGAATCAGCTTTATGAGGTGTTGTATAACCAGGCGGGCGTGGACGGACTGTTTACGGATTTCCCGGATAAAGCGGTTGAATTCATTCACCGGAAGTAGGTTTTGTAGGTCGGGTAAGGCGAGGCCGACACCCGACAATCAGGCTCTGCGGCCTGATGCCCTTATTCCCTCTCCCACAGGGAGAGGGAATAAGGGCAATCACATCTCGATTTCGATATCGCCTTTTGCCCGGCAGCAGCAGGGCAAAATTTCCCCTTCGTTGATAAAGGCCAGCGGCTCGGTCAGCCAGTCTACCTGGCCTGCGACCAGACGGCAGCGGCAGGAGCCGCAGTAGCCGGAACGACACTGGTACTCTACTTCTACCTGATGCGCCTCAAGCGCCACCAGCAGAGAAGGGTGCTCCTCCCGACACAGTACCTCAGTGCCGGAAAGACTTAACGTGACGCGTGGCATCAGAGCTGGAAGTTGCTCAGGTCGTCAGTGTTGACTTCAGAATCAATCTGACCGACCAGATAAGAGCTCACTTCCACTTCCTGCGGCGCAACCTGCACGTTATCGGACACCAGCCAGGTGTTGATCCACGGGATTGGGTTAGAGCGCGTCTGGAACGGCAGGTCGAGACCGACAGCCTGCATGCGGATGTTGGTGATGTACTCAACGTACTGGCACAGGATGTCTTTGTTCAGGCCAATCATGGAGCCGTCGCGGAACAGGTAATCTGCCCACTCTTTCTCCTGCTGAGCCGCCAGTACGAACAGGTCGTAGCACTCCTGCTTGCACTCTTCGGCGATTTCCGCCATCTCCGGATCGTCCGTACCGCTGCGCAGCAGGTTCAGCATGTGCTGGGTACCGGTGAGGTGCAGGGCTTCATCGCGGGCAATCAGACGGATAATCTTGGCGTTGCCTTCCATCAGCTTGCGCTCGGCAAAGGCGAAGGAGCAGGCGAAGCTCACGTAGAAGCGGATCGCTTCCAGCGCGTTGACGCTCATCAGGCACAGGTACAGCTGCTTTTTCAGCGCACGCAGGTTTACGGTGATGGTTTTACCGTTCACGTTGTGGGTGCCTTCGCCCAGCAGATGCCAGTAGCTGGTCATCTCGATCAGCTCGTCGTAGTAATGGGCAATGCCTTCCGCGCGCTTCTGGATCTGCTCGTTGGTGACGATATCGTCAAACACCACCGCCGGATCGTTCACGATGTTGCGGATGATGTGGGTGTAAGAGCGGGAGTGGATCGTCTCGGAGAACGCCCAGGTTTCCACCCAGGTTTCCAGCTCTGGAATGGAGATCAGCGGCAGCAGCGCCACGTTCGGGCTACGGCCCTGAATAGAGTCCAGCAGCGTCTGGTACTTCAGGTTGCTGATGAAGATATGCTTTTCGTGATCCGGCAGCGACTGGTAGTCAATACGGTCGCGGGAGACATCCACTTCTTCCGGGCGCCAGAAGAAGGAGAGTTGCTTTTCAATCAGCTTTTCGAAGATGTCATATTTTTGCTGATCGTAGCGTGCCACGTTGACCGGCTGGCCGAAGAACATCGGCTCTTTGAGCTGGTCGTTTTTCGTCTGTGAAAAGGTGGTATATGCCATGAGTGTGTCCTAAAAACGTAGGCCGGGTAAGCGTAGCGCCACCCGGCATTTACATTAGATCTTACATGCGCCGCTTTCGCAGCCATCGTCCTGAATTGACGGAACCAGGTCGTCCTGCGCGTCTTCCGCACCGTCACGGGTGTTGTGATAGTACAGCGTTTTCACGCCAAACTTGTAGGCGGTGAGCAGGTCTTTCAGCAATTGCTGCATCGGAACCTTGCCTGACGGGAAGCGCGTCGGGTCATAGTTGGTATTGGCAGAGATCGACTGGTCGATAAACTTCTGCATGATACCCACCAGCTGCAGGTAGCCGTCGTTGTTTGGCATTTCCCACAGCAGCTCGTAGTTGTTGCCCAGCGTTTCGTAGTCCGGTACGACCTGACGCAGCACGCCGTCTTTCGACGCTTTGATGCTGACGTGGCCGCGCGGCGGTTCGATACCGTTGGTGGCGTTAGAGATCTGCGAAGAGGTCTCGGACGGCATCAGAGCAGAGAGCGTGGAGTTACGCAGGCCGTGCGTTTTAATGGACTCGCGCAGGCCTTCCCAGTCGAGATGCAGCGGCTCGCTGACGATCGCATCCAGGTCTTTTTTGTAGGTGTCGATCGGCAGAATGCCTTTCGCGTAGGTGGTTTCGTTGAACCACGGGCACGCGCCTTGCTCTTTCGCCAGCTCGTTAGAGGCTTTCATCAGGTAGTACTGAATGGCTTCAAACGTCTGGTGCGTCAGGTTGTTAGCGCTGCCGTCGGAGTAACGCTTGCCGTTTTTCGCCAGCCAGTAGGCGAAGTTGATCACGCCGATACCCAGGGTACGGCGGCCCATCGCACCGCGTTTCGCTGCCGGGATTGGGTAATCCTGGTAGTCCAGCAGGGCGTCGAGGGCACGAACCGCCAGCACGGCCAGCTCTTCCAGCTCGTCCAGGCTCTTAATCGCGCCCAGGTTGAACGCGGACAGCGTACACAGCGCGATTTCGCCGTTTTCGTCGTTCACGTCTTCCAGCGGTTTGGTCGGCAGAGCGATCTCCAGGCACAGGTTAGACTGGCGCACTGGTGCAACAACCGGGTCAAACGGGCTGTGGGTGTTGCAGTGGTCAACGTTCTGGATGTAGATACGGCCCGTAGAGGCACGTTCCTGCATCATCAGGGAGAACAGGTCTACCGCCTTCACGCGCTGCTTGCGGATGCTGTCGTCTTTTTCATATTTGGTGTACAGACGCTCGAACTCGTCCTGATCGGCGAAGAACGCGTCATACAGGCCTGGAACGTCGGACGGGCTGAACAGGGTGATGTCTTCACCTTTCAGCAGACGGGTGTACATCAGCTTGTTGATCTGCACGCCGTAGTCCATGTGACGCACGCGGTTGCCTTCGACACCACGGTTGTTTTTCAGGACCAGCAGGCTTTCCACTTCCAGGTGCCACATTGGGTAGAACAGGGTCGCAGCACCGCCGCGCACGCCGCCCTGAGAGCAGGATTTTACTGCCGTCTGGAAGTGCTTATAGAACGGGATACAGCCGGTGTGGAACGCTTCACCGCCGCGAATCGGGCTGCCCAGCGCACGGATGCGTCCGGCGTTGATGCCGATACCGGCACGCTGGGAAACGTATTTCACGATGGCGCTGGAGGTGGCGTTGATGGAATCCAGGCTGTCACCACACTCGATCAGGACGCAGGAGCTGAACTGACGGGTAGGGGTGCGCACGCCAGACATGATTGGCGTCGGCAGAGAAATTTTGAACGTCGATACCGCATCGTAGAAACGCTTCACGTAATCCAGACGGGTATCACGCGGGTAGTTAGAGAACAGGCAGGCGGCCACCAGAATGTAGAGGAACTGGGCGCTTTCGTAGATCTCACCGGTTACACGGTTCTGAACCAGGTATTTGCCTTCGAGCTGCTTCACCGCCGCGTAGGAGAAGTTCATGTCGCGCCAGTGATCGATAAACCCGTTCATCTGCTCGAACTCTTCTTCCGTATAGTCTTCCAGCAGATGCGTGTCGTATTTGCCCAGCTCAACCATTTTCACCACGTGATCGTAAAGCTTCGGCGGCTCAAACTGGCCGTAGGCTTTTTTACGCAGGTGGAAAATCGCCAGACGTGCAGCGAGGTACTGATAATCCGGTGCTTCGCGGGAGATGAGGTCTGCCGCCGCTTTGATGATGGTTTCGTGGATATCAGACGTTTTGATGCCGTCGTAGAACTGAATATGAGAACGCAGTTCAACCTGGGAGATAGATACGTTGTTCAGTCCTTCTGCTGCCCAGTCGAGAACTCGATGGATTTTGTCCAGATTGATACGCTCGGTAGTACCGTCGCGCTTTGTCACCAGCAGACTCTGATTCATGTGGGTTTTACCTGTCCGTGAAATAAAAAATATCCCCCGCTTATCCACAGATCCGTCTTGTGACTAACTCTGTGGATAAATACTACATATAGGGGGTTTGCGATAAGAAAAACGCTATATGGTGAGTATTCTAGTATCGAATCTTTTCAGCACAAGGGTTGATTTTGACGTTAAATTGAGGTTGTGAAAGGGTAAAAAAGGCTAAGTCCTCGTACCGTAAGGCCTGGAAGACATGTCAATAATTAAGAAAAAAAATTCAAAATTTGATCGAGTGCTGATTTCTTCAACGAGAGGTCAGAATTGCGCAACATGATGTCGCGCAATCTTTATAAGAATAACGAATGACGTTAGTCGTTTTTGGCGGTTGTGTGCAACATATAGTTAACATCAACGCCCGGTGCGAGTTTGAATTTATTGGTCAGCGGATTGTAGTGCAGGCCGATGATGTGCTGCTCTTTGAGCCACGTCAGATCAACCCAGCTTAACAGCTCTGCAGGCTTTATGAATTTCTTCACGTCGTGGGTCCCTTTCGGCACCATGCGCAGCACATACTCCGCGCCGACAACGACCATCAGCCAGGCTTTAGCGTTGCGGTTGAGGGTTGAGAAGAAGACCTGGCCGCCCGGTTTTACCAGTTTTGCACAGGCGTGCACCACCGACTGCGGATCGGGAACGTGCTCCAGCATCTCCATGCAGGTCACCACATCGTACTGATGGGCGTGTTTTGCCGCGTGCTCTTCTACGGTTTCCTGCACGTATTCCACCTGTATACCGGACTCCAGCGCATGAAGGCGGGCCACCTGCAGCGGTTCAAAGCCCATATCCAGGCCCGTAACATTCGCCCCTTCGCGCGCCATGCTTTCCGCCAGGATACCGCCGCCGCAGCCGACGTCGAGCACTTTCTTACCGAACAGACCGCCGGAACGCTCCGCGATATAGCCCAGACGCAGCGGGTTAATACGGTGCAGCGGTTTGAACTCACCTTCGAGATCCCACCAGCGGGACGCCACCGCTTCAAATTTGGCAATCTCTTCGTGGTCAACGTTGTGAACCACCGGGGATTTTTCGGCATTCATGGGCGCTTTTACTCCTTATTTAGCAAGACGAATGAGTATATCAGGCAATCCCCGTGAATAAAGCGTATAGGTTTACCTCAATCACCTCGGCTGTGTTATAATTTGCGACCTTTGAATCCGGGATACAGTAGAGGGATAGCGGTTAGATGAGCGACCTTGCGAGAGAAATTACACCGGTTAACATCGAGGAAGAGCTGAAGAGCTCCTATCTGGACTATGCGATGTCGGTCATTGTTGGCCGTGCGCTGCCGGACGTCCGCGATGGCCTTAAGCCGGTACACCGTCGCGTACTATACGCCATGAACGTATTGGGCAATGACTGGAATAAAGCCTATAAAAAATCTGCCCGCGTCGTCGGTGACGTCATCGGTAAATATCACCCGCATGGTGATACCGCCGTTTATGACACCATCGTTCGTATGGCGCAGCCATTCTCCTTGCGCTACATGCTGGTAGATGGCCAGGGTAACTTTGGTTCAGTCGACGGCGACTCCGCTGCGGCGATGCGTTATACGGAAATCCGTATGTCGAAAATCGCTCATGAGCTGATGGCCGACCTGGAAAAAGAGACCGTTGATTTCGTCGATAACTACGACGGCACCGAGCGCATCCCAGATGTGATGCCCACCAAGATCCCGAACCTGTTGGTTAACGGTTCGTCCGGTATCGCGGTCGGTATGGCAACCAACATTCCGCCGCACAATATCACCGAGGTGATCAACGGCTGCCTGGCCTATATCGACGATGAAGACATCAGCATTGAAGGGCTGATGGAACACATCCCGGGCCCGGACTTCCCGACGGCGGCGATCATCAACGGTCGTCGTGGTATTGAAGAAGCGTACCGCACCGGTCGCGGCAAGATTTACATCCGTGCCCGCGCCGAAGTGGAAGCGGACGCTAAAACCGGCCGTGAAACCATCATTGTTCACGAGATCCCGTATCAGGTGAACAAAGCGCGTCTGATTGAAAAAATCGCCGAGCTGGTAAAAGAAAAACGCGTTGAAGGCATCAGCGCGCTGCGTGACGAGTCTGACAAAGACGGTATGCGCATTGTGATTGAGATCAAACGCGACGCGGTGGGTGAGGTTGTGCTGAACAACCTGTACTCCCAGACTCAGCTTCAGGTCTCCTTCGGTATCAACATGGTTGCACTGCACCATGGTCAGCCGAAGATCATGAACCTGAAAGAGATCCTGAGCGCGTTCGTGCGTCACCGCCGTGAAGTGGTGACCCGCCGTACCATCTTCGAACTGCGCAAAGCGCGCGACCGTGCGCACATCCTTGAAGCGCTGGCGGTTGCGCTGGCCAACATCGACCCGATCATCGAACTGATCCGTCGTGCGCCAACCCCGGCGGAAGCGAAAGCTGCCCTGATTTCCCGTCCGTGGGATCTGGGTAACGTCGCCGCGATGCTGGAACGTGCGGGCGATGACGCAGCGCGTCCTGAGTGGCTGGAACCTGAATTCGGCGTGCGTGACGGTCAGTATTACCTGACTGAACAGCAGGCCCAGGCGATTCTGGATCTGCGTCTGCAGAAACTGACCGGCCTTGAGCATGAAAAACTGCTCGACGAATACAAAGAGCTGCTGGAACAGATTGCTGAGCTGCTGCACATCCTGGGCAGCGCAGAGCGTCTGATGGAAGTGATCCGTGAAGAGCTGGAACTGGTCCGCGATCAGTTCGGCGACGAGCGCCGCACCGAAATCACCGCGAACAGCTCTGATATCAACATTGAAGATCTGATCAACCGCGAAGACGTGGTGGTTACCCTGTCTCACCAGGGCTATGTGAAGTATCAGCCGCTGACCGACTACGAAGCACAGCGTCGTGGCGGTAAAGGCAAGTCTGCGGCACGTATTAAAGAAGAAGACTTTATTGACCGCCTGCTGGTGGCTAACACCCATGACACGATCCTCTGCTTCTCCAGCCGCGGTCGTCTGTACTGGATGAAAGTCTATCAGCTGCCGGAAGCGAGCCGTGGCGCACGTGGTCGTCCAATCGTTAACCTGCTGCCGCTGGAAGCGGACGAACGTATCACCGCCATCCTGCCGGTACGCGAGTACGAAGAGGGCGTGAACGTCTTTATGGCGACCGCCAGCGGTACCGTGAAGAAAACCGCGCTGACCGAGTTCAGTCGTCCGCGTTCTGCCGGTATTATCGCCGTGAACCTGAACGAAGGCGACGAGCTGATCGGTGTGGATCTGACCTCCGGTTCTGATGAAGTGATGCTGTTCTCTGCGGCCGGTAAAGTGGTGCGCTTTAAAGAAGACGCCGTTCGTGCGATGGGCCGTACCGCGACGGGCGTGCGTGGTATCAAGCTGGCTGGCGAAGACAGCGTGGTTTCTCTGATTATTCCGCGCGGTGAAGGGGCTATCCTGACCGTAACGCAGAATGGTTACGGTAAACGTACGGCGGAAGGGGAATACCCAACCAAGTCTCGCGGCACGCAGGGCGTTATCTCTATCAAAGTTACCGAGCGCAACGGTTCCGTTGTGGGCGCGGTGCAGGTGGACGATGCGGACCAGATCATGATGATCACCGATGCCGGTACGCTGGTGCGTACCCGCGTGTCTGAGATCAGCGTGGTAGGGCGTAATACCCAGGGCGTAATCCTCATCCGTACAGCGGAAGATGAGAACGTGGTGGGTCTGCAGCGTGTTGCTGAGCCGGTGGATGATGAAGAGCTCGATTCCATCGACGGTAGCGTTGCGGAAGGCGATGATGATATCGCGCCGGAAGTCGACACTGACGATGACGCAGCGGATGACGCTGACGAGTAATGTCTTCTGATGCAAAAAAGGGCCGGATTCCGGCCCTTTTCTTTTGCACAAGCAGATAAGTCAACGTTGCGACCTGGCGCGTTTACCGCTACCTTAACCACATTCTTTTGACCCCGACGGCGGAGCCTCGCCCCCTTGAAATACCTCGTCTCCTTTCGTACTACGCTGAAAGTCTCTCGCTATCTGTTTCGGGCGCTGGCGCTCTTGCTTTGGCTGCTGGTGGCCCTGTTCTCGGTGTTTTACATCGTTAACGCGCTGCACCAGAAAGAAGCGGAGATCCGCCAGGAGTTTAACTTAAGCTCCGACCAGGCCCAGCGCTACATTCAGCGAACGTCTGACGTGATGAAGGAGCTGAAGTATATTGCCGAAAATCGTCTGACGGCGGAAAACGGCATCCTTGCGCTTCGCGGGCGTGATGACAAAACTGAAGTCCCGGATTTCCAGCCGCTGTTCCCGGACTCCGATTGCTCCACCATGAGCAATTCCTGGCGCGGGTCGCTGGAATCCCTTGCCTGGTTTATGCGCTACTGGCGCGACAATTTCTCCGCCGCCTATGACCTGAACCGCGTCTTCCTGATTGGCAGCGAGAATCTCTGCATGGCTGACTTTGGCCTGCGCGACGTGCCCGTTGAGCGTGACGATGCGCTGAAAAGCCTGCATGAACGTATTGTGAAATACCGCAATGCGCCGCAGGACGAACGCGGCAATAACATCTTCTGGGTGAGCCAGGGCCCGCGTCCGGGCGTGGGCTATTTCTACGCTCTGACGCCGGTGTATCTCGGCAATCGCCTGCAGGCGCTGCTGGGGATTGAGCAGACCATTCGCATGGAAAACTTCTTCACCCCGGGCAGCCTGCCCATGGGGGTGACCATTCTGGATGAAAACGGTCATCAGCTGATCTCGCTTGCCGGGCCCGATAACCGGCTTAACGTCGAACCCCACTGGATGCAGGAGCGGTCGTGGTTTGGCTATACCTCAGGGTTCCGCGAACTGGTGCTGAAGAAGAGCCTGCCGCCTTCCTCGCTGAGTATCGTCTATTCGCTGCCGGTGGACATGGTGCTTGAGCGGATACGCATTCTCATCATGAATGCCATTCTGCTGAACCTGATCGCGGGTGGGGCGCTGTTCACCCTGGCGCGCATGTATGAGCGGAAAATCTTTATTCCCGCCGAGAGCGACGCCCAGCGGCTGGAGGAACACGAGCAGTTTAACCGGAAGATTGTCGCTTCGGCGCCGGTGGGGATCTGTATTCTGCGTACCCAGGACGGGACCAACATCCTGAGTAACGAACTGGCGCATAACTACCTGAATATGCTGACGCATGAGGACCGGCAAAGGCTGACGCAGATTATCTGCGGTCAGCAGGTTAACTTTGTCGACGTGCTTACCAGCACGCACACCAACCTGCAGATTAGCTTTGTCCATTCCCGCTATCGCAATGAAAACGTGGCGATTTGCGTGCTGGTGGATGTCTCCGCGCGCGTGAAAATGGAAGAGTCGTTGCAGGAGATGGCGCAGGCGGCAGAGCAGGCCAGCCAGTCGAAATCCATGTTCCTTGCGACCGTCAGCCACGAGCTGCGAACGCCGCTGTACGGGATCATCGGTAACCTCGACCTGCTGCAGACGAAAGAGCTGCCGAAAGGGGTCGACAGGCTGGTGACGGCGATGAACAACTCCTCCAGCCTGCTGCTGAAAATCATCAGCGATATTCTCGACTTCTCTAAAATTGAGTCTGAGCAGCTGAAAATCGAGCCGCGGGAGTTCTCGCCGCGCGAGGTCATGAACCATATCAGCGCCAACTATCTGCCACTGGTCGTGCGTAAACAGCTGGGGCTCTACTGCTTTATTGAGCCGGATGTGCCGCTGACGCTGCACGGCGATCCGATGCGCCTGCAGCAGGTCATCTCTAACCTGCTCAGCAACGCCATTAAATTCACCGATACCGGCTGTATTGTGCTGCACGTCTGCCGGGCAGGGGATTACCTGAGCATTCGCGTGCGCGACACGGGCGTCGGCATCCCGGCGAAAGAAGTGGTTCGTCTGTTCGATCCGTTCTTCCAGGTCGGTACCGGCGTGCAGCGTAACTTCCAGGGAACCGGACTGGGGCTGGCGATTTGTGAGAAGCTCGTCAGC
Organism: Enterobacter sp. C6; assembly: GCF_008122455.1. Taxonomy (NCBI): domain Bacteria; kingdom Pseudomonadati; phylum Pseudomonadota; class Gammaproteobacteria; order Enterobacterales; family Enterobacteriaceae; genus Enterobacter; species Enterobacter sp. C6. The sequence goes on along the minus strand of NZ_QPFW01000168.1, from coordinate 5,430 downwards.
ATGATGGACGGTGATATCTCGGTGGATACCGAGCCCGGCATGGGCAGCCAGTTCACCATCCGCATTCCGCTCTATTCGGCGCAGTATCCGGCAAAATCCACGGTAGACGGGCTGAGCGATAAGCGCTGCTGGCTGGCGGTGCATAACGCCTCGCTGAATGACTACCTGACGGCGCTGCTTGCCCACAGCGGCGTGAGGGTGTGCCGCTATGAAGGTCAAACGCCGGACGTGGACGATGTGCTGATCGCCGACGAGATGCCGGATCAGCCGTGGCAGGGAAGAGGGGCGGTGCTCTTCTGTCGTCGCCACATCGGCATTCCTGTCGAGCGTGCGCCTGGGGAATGGGTACACAGTGTCGCAACCCCGCACGAGCTGTTGAGCCTGCTGGCGCGCATCTACAAAGTGGAGCTGGAAGAGCGCGACGGCGCGGGCGGATTACCGTCACCCGAGTCTCTGGCGTCAGTGAATGACGATATGATGATTCTGGTGGTGGATGATCATCCGATTAACCGCCGCCTGTTGGCTGACCAGCTTGGATCGCTGGGCTACCAGTGCAAAACGGCCAATGACGGTGTGGATGCGCTGAATGTGCTGAGTAAAAATCATATTGATATCGTACTTAGCGACGTCAACATGCCAAACATGGACGGCTACCGTCTGACGCAGCGCATCCGACAGTTGGGCCTGACGCTGCCGGTGGTGGGCGTAACGGCGAACGCGCTGGCGGAAGAGAAGCAGCGCTGTCTGGAGTCAGGCATGGACAGCTGTCTGTCGAAACCGGTGACGCTGGACGTGCTGAAGCAGACATTGTCGATTTACGCGGAGCGCGTGAGAAAAACAAGAATATAAAAAAGGCCCGCAAGGGCCTTTTAAGCTTTTCACCCTCTCCCGGTGGGAGAGGGGCGGGGTGAGGGCATCAGGCCGCACACCCGTTGAGATCAATCCTTGTCCGTTGCGCTCAGCGTGACGGAGGAAAGATAGTTCAGCAGTGCAATATCGTTGTCCACGCCCAGTTTCATCATCGCTGATTTCTTCTGGCTGCTGATGGTTTTAATGCTGCGGTTCAGCTTCTTGGCGATCTCGGTCACCAGGAAACCTTCGGCGAACAGGCGCAGAACTTCACTCTCTTTCGGCGACAGGCGTTTGTCACCGTAGCCACCCGCGCTGATTTTTTCCAGCAGACGAGAGACGCTCTCAGGCGTGAACTTCTTGCCTTTCTGCAGCGCAGCAAGCGCTTTTGGCAGATCGGTCGGTGCGCCCTGTTTCAGCACAATCCCTTCGATGTCCAGATCCAGCACCGCGCTCAGGATCGCCGGGTTGTTGTTCATGGTCAGAACAATGATCGAGATATCCGGGAAGTGACGTTTAATATATTTGATGAGCGTGATCCCATCACCGTACTTGTCTCCAGGCATGGAGAGATCGGTAATGAGCACGTGTGCATCAAGCTTTGGGAGATTATTGATCAGTGCTGTAGAGTCTTCAAATTCACCGACTACATTCACCCACTCGATCTGTTCAAGTGATTTGCGAATACCGAACAGTACAATCGGATGGTCATCGGCAATAATTACGTTCATATTGTTCATGTATAAGGCTACCTTGCTACAGCAAGCTTTTGACGTAGGCGTCAATGTCGCTGATGTATTTTTCAATGCCAGAGGCATCTTTCTCACGAATTAGATGTTCCAGCGTTTCACATAACTGCTTGCCGGGAACCAGATTAAGCATGGCAAACACCCCTTTAAGCCGGTGTGCTGTCTGTGCCAGCGCTGCAAAATCATTCGCAGCGGACTCAGTATACAACCGCTTAACATCATCTGGTACTGTATCAACAAAGAGTGAATAGTATCCGCTGGCGTGAAGCTCGGCATTTTCATTGCCGCCTAACGGGGATTCCGCTATCTCTTCCTGCGCCAGCTGCTCTTCTATTAGTTGTAGTACAGCTTCCTGCATCGCATTGCTTATATTAAAGTTGACGCGCAGCTGGCCAGGGCCGATTTTCCGCACGCCTGACTCATCATCGCTTAAAAGCAAGCCGGAGGCAGTAAGATTAGACGGATTATCAGTTAAAAACAGATCAAATTCTTGACTTGCAAGTCTTTCATCCGGCGTGATGCAGGCCGCACCCCAGTTTTCTAACTGGCGAACGACAATATTGCGGATCTCGTTCGAGGTCACATCGACCATCACCACGACATCATCCAGCAGACGTTCTTCATCTTCTTCCTGCGGATTGGCCGCCATTTTCACGTGCAGAGAATAACGGGTGCCGAGGGATTCACGGGCTTTGATATTCAGATGGCCGCCGAGCTTACGCGCCAGCTGATCGCACAGCCAGAAGGTCAGGGCATTGGCCTTGCCGTAGCGATCGCTTTGCGTGTCATTCAGGAACGGGAAGTGCAGATTATCAATTTCACTCGTGGTGACGCCTTCCCCGGTGTCCAGGATGCGGAACGTCAGGCGGTCTTCTGCTGACTCCTCAGTGCCAACTTCGAGGGTGATCTTGCCAATCTGCGTGGTGGTCACGGCGTACTGAATAATCATCAGCAGAATACGCCGCAGCGCTTCACGATCGCCGTGGCGTTCGTCATTCGCAGGGAGATTGTTATTGATCAGCAGCTGCAAACCTTTGCGCTTAATGACGGGCAGCACTTCCGGCACCACTTCATCGATCAGTTCCTGAATGGAGAAGAGGGTTGGGGTTCCCTTCCAGAAATCATTCTCCAGCATGTTCGCCAGCTGGATCTCATCAACCATTCTGACCAGCGAATCGGCCTGGCAGGCAAGCTGGTGGCTTTCAGCGGTGTTTAACGCCGCCGCCTGGGTTGCCAGCGTTTTTAACGGCTGCTTGAAGGCATCGCCAATGTTCTGCATGAATGCGGCGCGCCCCTGCTGGTTTTTCTCATACAGTCTTTGTGCCTGCTTGAGCTTTTTATTGACCAGCACTTCGCGATCCTGGTCGCGAATAATGAAGATTTGCGTGCGGGGAGCCACCTGGCTGCGGAACTGACGGATTTCGTACAGTTCATTGTTGATGGTGGCCTGAATCACCCCCTGATGCTGATCCGCCATGGTGGTGATGTTCTGCAGGTTAAGATGCGGCAGCAGATGGTCGGCAATTTTGTTGCTCATCACTGTACGATTCGCCTCCTGGTCGTGAACTAAGACCCCAAGCGGCAGCACGGAAACAATCTCTTCATTCAATGCACGCAATACGCGCAGCTCATTGCTGGTGCCGGCCGGAACCGCAGAGGCGTCGCTCTGACGCCCCGTCTGGAAACGGAAGGTGCTGTAGCCAAACAGCGCCAGCGCCAGCAGACCGATATTTAACAGCAGAGGCAGCAGGATATTTTGCAGGGTATCGAGCAACAGCGTGCCAAACGGCACCTGCCACACCAGACGCATACCGGTCGAATTCAGCGATGAGGCAATTTCGATTTTCGAGCCGTTAAAGGAGATCGATACGCTCTCTGCGGCCTCTTTGTCAGACGCCGCCCGCATGTTCTGGGTGCTGCTGTCGGGCTCCAGACGGAAGCTGTCGAGCGGCATGTCCGGCGGGATTAAATCATTAATCGGTAAATCGAAGGCCACCACCGTCGCCAGGTGTCCTGGCTGGTTGAACGTAGTGCGCAGGGTAAAATAATGACCGTTTTGCCAGGCCAGACGACGCAGGGAAGAGAAGCTCTCACGTTCATCGAGGGCATTCGCCTGCTGCAGCATCTCTGCCCGGCGGGAATCGACGATGCTGCCCACGGTGGTCTCTTTAAATCCGGAAGAGAGATCTTTTAACGGCAGCGTGGAGATCAGGATCATGCTGTTGTCCTGACCGTTCAGATAGTACATCGACCATGGCACCGTTTCGGCACCCCAGAGAGTATCCAGATAGGTCGAAATACGCTGCGTCATCTCAAGCGTCGCGCTGTCGTGAGAGCCAAAAATAAGCGCCTCGGTCTTACGCTGCGGTTTTTCGAGATAGTAGACATCCTGCTTAAGCCGTGTCTCCTGAAGTCCATCTCCGGACGAGGAGGCCGGGGCGGCCGCGATATTGTCGTAAATCTGCCAGGTGGCGTAGCGCCAGGTATCGATGCGCTTATGCACGGCGTGGGTGATATCGACGACCTGATAGCTCTTATCCTTCAGCCAGGCGTTAACCGCGCTTTGTACCATCACCCCCATGGTCACTAACAGCACAACGATCAGAAGAAGAAAGAAACGGGTGATGCTCCCGGGAAGGAGGGAAAATTTGCTCGGGGCGGTAGTTTCAGTCTGACTCATTGATATCTTTAACCCGTCATGGTCATGCTCTGTGGCGATAGGGCAGTATAAAGCGTAATAACTGAATTTCCAGCGCCACTGCCCGGGAAGAGTCGACTTTTTCAACGGACAATATCGGCGGCAGGTGGCGCACTAAACATGTACAAACACGCCGTGCGCGTACAAATAATAAGTGCGCTTAGCCAGCAAATAGCACGAATTAACAAGAAATTAAGTTTTACATCAATATTTCGCCAGCGAAGGATAGCAGTGAAGATTTAGTTAATAGTCGTTACAGTTTCGGTGCGGTAGCACAAAAAATGAGAAGTTACGTAAAGAAAGGTAAAAAAAAACCGAATGCGAAGCATTCGGCTCAATTAGGGATAAACAGACATTCAAAACTGAATGACGGTAATAAATAAAGTTAATGATGATAGCGAGAGATATTTTAGAGATTAGGCGCGATCTTGTTTTGTCATTCAGTGCTGTAACGATTTTTATTATAAGTGGTTGATTTTCATGTGTGTTATTTTTCTTTTGATTATAAATGCTAAATTTCTAAGCTATTTGTGCTTTGTAAAAGTTCCTTGATATTTACATTTTGAAACATGTTCATAGATAAATGAAACATCTTCAAAGTTTTCGTATCATATTCGCATTGGATTATTCTGTGATTTTGCGGAGAATGAAATTGCCGACTGGTTAATGAGGGTTAACCAGTAAGCAGTGGCAATTATAAGGCATATAACAGAGGGTTAATAAAATGAAAGTTAAAGTACTGTCCCTCCTGGTACCAGCACTCCTGGTGGCAGGCGCAGCAAATGCGGCCGAAATTTATAACAAAGATGGCAACAAATTAGATCTGTACGGTAAAGTTGATGGTCTGCACTATTTCTCTGACGACAAGGGTAACGACGGCGACAAGACCTACATGCGTCTTGGCTTCAAAGGCGAAACTCAGGTTAACGATCAACTGACCGGTTACGGCCAGTGGGAATACCAGATTCAGGGCAACACCACTGAAGGTGACAATCAGTCCTGGACGCGTGTGGCGTTCGCGGGTCTGAAATTCGCTGAGGCGGGTTCTTTCGATTACGGTCGTAACTACGGCGTAATCTACGACGTAACTTCCTGGACTGACGTTCTGCCAGAATTTGGCGGCGATACCTACGG
>NZ_QPFW01000167.1:0-17980 GCF_008122455.1 Enterobacter sp. C6 | reverse complement strand
GGACGGCGTGCTGAATGTAATAAGCGGTTACGGCCACGAAGCGGGCCAGGCGCTGTCGCTGCATCCGGAGGTTGAGGTGCTGACGTTTACCGGCTCTACCCGTACCGGCAAGCAGCTGTTGAAGGACGCGGGTGAAAGCAACATGAAGCGCGTCTGGCTGGAGGCAGGCGGCAAGAGCGCCAACATTATCTTTGCCGACTGTCCGGACCTGGACAAGGCCGTGAGCGCGACCGCCGCCGGGATTTTTTATAACCAGGGACAAGTCTGTATCGCCGGTACCCGCCTGCTGCTCGAAGAGAGCATCGCCGATGAATTCCTGACCAAGCTGAAAGCGCAGGCCCGTCACTGGCAGCCGGGCGATCCGCTCGACCCCGACAGCACGATGGGCATGCTCATCGACGCTGCGCACGCCGATACCGTCCACACGTTTATTCGCGAGGGAACCCGGAAAGGCTCGCTGCTGCTGGACGGGCGGGAACAATCATGGCCTTCCGCAGTCGGTCCAACCATTTTTGTCGACCTCGAGCCCGACTCCCCGCTGTGCCGGGAAGAGATTTTCGGGCCGGTGCTGGTCGTTACCCGATTTAAAACCGAAGAGGAAGCCTTAACGCTGGCCAACGACAGTGAATACGGGCTTGGCGCGGCGGTATGGACCCGCGATCTCTCCCGGGCGCACCGCATGAGCCGCCGCCTGAAAGCAGGCTCGGTCTTCGTCAATAACTATAACGAAGGCGATATGACCGTCCCCTTTGGCGGCTATAAGCAGAGCGGCAACGGTCGCGATAAGTCCCTGCACGCGCTGGAAAAATTTACCGAACTGAAAACCATCTGGATTGCCCTGGAGCCTCAATCATGACCGAACATACCACCAGCTACTACGCGGCCAGCGCGAACGCTTACGAACCTTTCCCGACGCTTAACGAGTCGATCAGCTGTGACGTATGCGTGGTGGGCGGCGGCTATACCGGCCTCTCCTCCGCGCTGCACCTCGCCGAAATGGGCTACGACGTGGTGCTCCTTGAAGGGGCGCGCATCGGCTTCGGCGCCAGCGGACGCAACGGCGGCCAGCTGGTTAACTCCTACAGCCGCGATATCGACGTGATCGAGAAAAACTACGGGCCCGATGCCGCCAGAATGCTCGGGAGCATGATGTTTGAAGGCGGGGAAATCATCCGGGAGCGTATCCAGCGCTATCAGATCCAGTGCGACTATCGTCCCGGCGGGCTGTTTGTGGCGCTAAACCATAAGCAGCTGGAGACGCTGGAGGAGCAAAAAGCCAACTGGGAACGCTACGGCAACACGCAGCTCGAGTTGCTGGACGCCAGCGCCATCCGCCGGGAAGTCGACAGCGAACGCTATACCGGCGCGCTGCTGGACCGCAGCGGGGGGCATATTCACCCGCTGAACCTGGCGATCGGCGAAGCAGACGCCATTCGCCTGAACGGCGGGCGGGTATATGAACAGTCCCCGGTGACCGCCATTCAGCACACCAGCCCGGCCGTGGTGAGCACGCAGCATGGCCAGGTGACGGCCCGCTACGTGATCGTCGCCGGGAATGCTTATCTGGGCGATAAGATCGAACCGGAACTGGCAAAACGCAGCATGCCCTGCGGCACTCAGGTGGTGACCACCGCCCCGCTGCCGGAAGAGGTCGCCCGCACGCTGATCCCCAATAACTACTGCGTGGAAGATTGTAACTACCTGCTGGATTACTACCGTCTCACCGCCGACAACCGCCTGCTGTACGGTGGTGGCGTTGTCTATGGCGCACGCGATCCGGACGATGTCGAGCGCCTGGTGATGCCAAAGCTGCTCAAAACCTTCCCTCAGCTGGCAGGCGTCAAAATCGACTATCGCTGGACGGGCAACTTCCTGCTGACCCTGTCGCGTATGCCGCAGTTTGGTCGTCTGGATAAAAACATCTATTACATGCAGGGCTACAGCGGCCACGGCGTGACCTGCACCCACCTGGCCGGACGGCTGATCTCGGAACTGTTGCGCGGTGACGCTGAGCGCTTTGATGCGTTTGCTAATCTTCCGCACTACCCCTTCCCGGGCGGTCGCAGCCTGCGGATTCCATTCACGGCGATGGGCGCGGCGTATTACAGCCTGCGCGATCGTCTTGGCGTATGATCGTTTTCGACAAAAGGGTATCTGATATGAGTAACCAGGAATTTCATCAGCGCAGACTTTCTGCCACCCCGCGCGGCGTAGGCGTAATGTGTGATTTCTTTGCCCGCACGGCGGAGAATGCCACGCTTACCGACGTGGAAGGCAACGACTATATTGATTTCGCCGCCGGGATCGCGGTACTGAATACCGGCCATCGTCATCCTGAACTGGTGGCCGCAGTGGAAAAACAGCTTCACCAGTTCACCCACACGGCCTACCAGATTGTGCCGTATGAAAGCTACGTTTCATTAGCCGAAAAACTTAACGAGCTGGCCCCGGTGCAGAGCCCGGCCAAAACGGCGTTCTTCACCACGGGCGCAGAAGCGGTGGAAAATGCCATTAAAATCGCCCGGGCCCACACCGGCAGACCGGGTGTGATTGCCTTCGGGGGAGGCTTTCACGGCCGAACCTATATGACCATGGCGTTAACCGGCAAGGTCGCACCTTACAAGCTGGGATTTGGCCCCTTCCCGGGGTCGGTTTATCACGTGCCGTATCCCTCCGAGCTGCACGGCATCACGACGCAGGATGCCATCACGGCGATAGAGCGCCTGTTCAAAGCAGATATTGAGGCGAAACAGGTGGCGGCGATTATTTTTGAACCCATCCAGGGTGAAGGCGGATTCAACGTCGCCCCGCCAGAACTGGTGGCCGCCATCCGCCGCATCTGTGATGAGCACGGGATTGTGATGATTGCCGACGAAGTGCAGAGCGGCTTCGCACGAACGGGTAAGCTGTTTGCGATGGAACACTACGCGGACAAACCCGACCTGATGACGATGGCTAAAAGCCTGGCAGGCGGAATGCCGCTGTCCGGCGTGGTGGGCCGCGCCGAAATCATGGACGCGCCGGCTCCCGGCGGTCTGGGGGGTACCTATGCAGGCAACCCGCTGGCGGTGGCAGCCGCGCACGCGGTGCTGAATATTATCGACAACGAGTCACTGTGCGCCCGCGCCCGTCAGCTGGGCGATCGGCTGAAAGCCACGCTGGAGGAGATTCAGGGCACCTTCCCTGCACTCGTGGCGATAAGGGGAAGAGGCTCGATGATTGCGGCGGAGTTTTTCGATCCCGAGAGCCGAGAGCCTTCGGCCGCCATCGCGCAGGCGATCCAGCAAAAGGCGCTCGCCCAGGGCCTGCTGTTGTTGATCTGCGGCCAGTACGGCAACGTGATCCGCTTCCTTTATCCGCTGACCATTCCGGATGCCCAGTTCACCCAGGCGCTGGCGATCCTGCAACAGGTTATGCGCGATAAGTCCTGAGTGCCCACCGAAAACCGTCTCCCGGAATTCCGGCGACGGTTTCAACGGAGGAAATCGGCACAGATTTCCTCCGTGTGGGAAATGTTGGGGAATTGGGTCCGTTTCATTGTATGCTCCCTGAAACACATCCCTGGCATGAGGAAATAAGAATTGCAAAAAACATCAGCCTATCAGTCACTTGCGAAAACCTTCCAGCGTCTCTCCCGCTTCTCGCACCTCTCCTCCATCGCCAGCTGGGACATGTTCACCATGATGCCGCCAGGCGGCAGCGCCGCGCGCGGCGAGGCGCTGGCGGAGATGAGCGTCCTGCAGCACCAGATCCTGACCGATAAAAATGTCGGCGACCTGTTAGCGGCAGCGGCAGGAGAAGATCTGAATGACGTCGAGCAGGCCAACCTGCGCGAAATGACGCGCCACTACCAGCAGGCGACCCTGCTGCCCGAATCGCTGGTGGAAGCCAAATCGCTGGCGGGCAGTAAATGTGAACACGCCTGGCGTACCCAGCGTCCTGCCAACGACTGGCAGGGCTTTTCCGCCAACCTGAAAGAGGTGGTCAAACTCAGCCGCGAAGAGGCTCGCCTGCGGGCGGAAGCCAAAGGCTGTACGCCTTACGACGCGCTGCTGGATATTTTTGAGCCCGATATGACCAGCGCGCGTCTGGACATTCTGTTCGGCGATATGAAGTCCTGGCTACCGGACCTGCTGGCAAACGTGGTGGAAAAACAGGCTCAGCGCTCGTTCGTTCCCCCTCAGGGCCCCTTCCCGACGGCAACACAGCGTGAGCTGGGCCTGGAAGCCATGAAGATGCTCGGCTTCGATTTTAACGGCGGCCGCCTGGACGTGAGTGCGCACCCGTTCTGCGGCGGCGTCCCGGAAGACGTGCGTATCACCACGCGCTATGACGAAGATGAACTGCTCAGCGCGCTGTTTGGGGTGATCCACGAAACCGGACATGCCCGCTACGAACAAAACCTGCCGCGCGCGTGGGCAGGACAGCCCATTGCTCTGGCGCGTTCAACCGCGATCCATGAATCACAGAGCCTGTTCTTTGAAATGCAGCTGGGACGCAGTGAGGCCTTCCTCAAACATCTCCTCCCTGCGGTGCACGCCCGTTTTGGCAGCCAGGCGGCGTTCAGCGAAGAGAACTTTATTGCCTGGAATCAGCGCGTGAAGCCTGGTTATATCCGCGTCGATGCGGACGAAGTAAGCTATCCGGCACACGTGGTGCTGCGCTATGAGATTGAACGTGCGCTGATCAACGGCGAGATCGAGGTGGACGATATTCCCGCCCTGTGGGATGAGAAAATGCAGGCCTGGCTCGGGTTATCCACCAAAGACAACTACCGCAACGGCTGTATGCAGGATATCCACTGGACCGACGGTGGTTTTGGTTACTTCCCGTCGTATACGCTTGGCGCTATGTACGCCGCCCAGCTGTTCCATGCCGCCAGGACCGCACTGCCGGGTCTGCAGGACTCCATCGCTGAGGGCGATTTTTCCGCACTCTTTGAGTGGCTGCGTCAGAACATCTGGCAGCACGGTAGCCGCTTCAGCACGTCGCAGTTAATCACCCAGGCGACGGGCGAGGATCTGAACATCCGTTACTTCCGCGAACATCTGACCTCACGTTACTTGTAATCTGTTTGGCAGGGGTGAGAGACCTCCAGTAAATTTTTTAAGCAGAAGCGATAACCTTGTTTCAGAACGACTAAAGGCTTTCAGCGATGCCCTGGTCCGGCTGTAAATCGCTGAGGCGTTTGCCTTCCGGCCGGGGCGAGGCGCATGGATGCGCCGAGAGGGCGGGCTTTACAGGGATGTTACCTCCGCCCGTACCCGATAAGCCGGAAGGAATACGCCGAAGGTACCGCGCAGCGGCGATTTACCGCCGGGAGCCAGGGTCGCCAGGGTGGTGGCGACTGAGCCACCCTGGCACGTTCACAGGCCATGTCGTTAAAGAGTAGCAAGGAACATAAAGTGAACGGAATGACCACCAGAGCCGTATGTTCCCCCTCACCCCAGCCCTCTCCCTCAAGGGAGAGGGGGTCGTCTGTGCAGGCATTATTTTATAGGGAACACCGGCAATGTACATATGGTTACACGCCGATACCAATCACTCACGGAAACCTCGAATTTACAGGGATATAGTTATTTCAACGGCCCCGCAGTGGGGTTAAATGAAAAACCAAATTCGAGGGTATGAGAATGAATAAAGTATTAGCTCTGGTTGTTGCCGCTGCTATGGGTCTGTCTTCTGCTGCATTTGCTGCTGACACTACCGCAACTGCTGCACCGGCTGCCGCACCTGCTGCAACCACCACCGCTGCCCCAGCAAAAGCGGTTCACCATAAGAAACATCACAAAGCTGCAGCGAAAAAAGAAGCCGCTGCACCTGCAACCGCAGCACCAACCGAGCAGAAAGCTCAGGCTGCCAAAAAGCACCACCACAAAAAAGCCGCTAAACCGGCTGTAGAGCAGAAAGCACAGGCTGCTAAAAAACACCACCACAAAAAAGCCGCTAAACCGGCTGTTGAGCAGAAAGCTCAGGCTGCTAAAAAGCATCACAAAAAAGCAGTAAAACACGAAGCTGCTAAACCAGCTGCACAGCCAGCTGCGTAAGAGTACAAGCTAAACCGTGCCCTGCGGGGCACGTTGGTAAACCGGCGCCGAACCGGAACAGGTTCCGCGCCGTTTTTTTTATCCGGAGGGCGTATGCTGCGACGCTATCGGTTTGAGCTGATTCTGATCCTGCTTATTTTATGCGCGCTCATCGCCAGCCATTTTTATCTTTCCTGATTGTAGCACGCTGATTTTACTCCCACTTTAGCGCTGTCCCGTCTATAGTATTTTCATAGGGTTCACTTTTAATAATCATAATTACCCCCACCAGAGTGTGATATGCGTAAATCTGTTGTGTTGTTACTGGGAACGTTTGGTCTTTTTTCTGGATTTTCACATGCGGATGATGGCGGTGATGACACCATTAGCGCGAAAGAGCTAAAGACGCTTTTTTTCGGTCATGACGATCGCACGCGCGTCGCCGATCCCACTCAGGCCCCCTGGGATGCTATAGGTCAACTGGAAACCGCCAGCGGTAACTTATGTACTGCGACGTTGATCACCCCGCAGCTTGCCCTGACGGCAGGCCACTGTCTGTTAACCCCACCAAACGGCAAGCCGGATAAAGCGGTTGCCCTGCGGTTTGTGTCGCAAAAAGGGACCTGGCGCTATGAAATCCACGGCATTGAAGGTCGGGTTGATCCCTCTCTTGGCAAACGCCTGAAACCGGATGGTGACGGCTGGATCGTGCCGCCGGGGGCTGCCTCATGGGACTTTGGCCTGATCGTTTTACGCTACCCGCCTTCAGGCATTACGCCGCTGCCGTTATTTGAGGGCGACAAAGCCGCACTCACCGCCGCGCTGAAAGCCACCGACCGGAAGGTGACGCAATCGGGCTATCCTGTCGATCATCTGGACACGCTTTATACGCATACCGACTGTATTGTGACGGGCTGGGCGCAAACCAGCGTGCTCTCCCATCAGTGCGATACGTTACCGGGCGATAGCGGCTCACCGCTGATGTTGAAAACGGAAAACGGCTGGCAGCTGATCGGTGTGCAGAGCTCTGCCCCGGCGGCGAAAGACCGCTGGCGCGCCGATAACCGGGCCTTGTCCGTGACCGGTTTTCGCGACAAGCTGGAAGCGCTGGCGCAACAGTAAATCAGCAGCGTCTAACCTTACGTAACGCTCTGATTGACTCAATCGGCATCGGCTGGCTGAACCAAAAACCCTGCAGTTGATCGCAGCCAGCCAGCCGCAGCAGTTTCATTTGCTTCTCGGTTTCCACCCCTTCTGCCACCACCGCCATGCCCAGCGCATTGGCGATCCGCACCGTGCCGCTCACCAGCGCGGCCGCCTGTTCATCGTGGTCCACCAGCCCGGCCAGGGATTTATCGATCTTGATGGTGTCGAAGTTAAAACGCCGCAAATAGCCAATGCTGGAATAACCGGTACCAAAATCATCCAGCGCCACCGCGGTGCCCAACGCTTTAAGATTGGCTATCGCCATGCGGGCACGCTCCGGGTTTTCCAGCACGTAGGACTCCGTGACCTCAAGCTGCAGTCGATGGGCCGGAAAACGGGTGGTCTCCAGCACGCTGGCCACTTTTTCTTCAAAGGCGGGATCGCGAAATTGCGCGGGGGAGATATTTACGGAGAGCTTTAAGTCGCCGTACGGCTGCAGATCCTGGCAGGCCCGCTGCAACACAAACTGGCCCAGCTTGTAAATCAGACCGCTGGTCTCCGCGATGGTGATAAAAATATCCGGCCCAAGCGGCCCGTCCGGACGACGCGGCCAGCGGACCAGCGCCTCGACACTGCTCATTGTCTGGCTGTGGGCGTCAATAATCGGCTGATACCAGACATCAAACTCATCGCGTTCCAGACCGTCACGAATCTGATTTTCAATCGCCAGCTTGCGTTCCCGGACGCTGTTCAACTCCGCATCATAGTGGGTAATACGCCCTTTCCCGCTCATTTTAGCGTGATACATGGCAATATCGGCGCGGCGAAACAGTTCTGAGCTGTTGCATTCAGTCAGGGTTCCGCTGGCGATACCGATACTGGCCCCGATATGGATGGTGCGTTCCCCCAGTTGAACCGGGGTGGTGAGAAAATCCAGCACCGAAACGGCAAAGGCGGTAGCCTGCGCCTCTGCATCATCACCGCCGATGGTCATGGCAAATTCATCCCCGCCCATCCGCGCCAGCATCCCGCCCGGCGGCACGCGTTCACTCAGCGTTTTCGCAATCGCCACGATGAGATCGTCCCCCACGCTGTGACCATAGATATCATTCACATCCTTAAAACCATCGAGATCGATAAACACCACGCTTTTGACGTCGGTATCACCGCGTAAACGCACCCGATCCAGCGCCTCGATGAGCGCACGCCGGTTAGGCAAGTGGCTTAGCCAGTCCGTTCTGGCAACCAGACGCGCCTGGCTTTCTCCTCGCGCAAGCTTGTACAGCCCCACGCTGCTCACCAGAATAAAGAGCAGGATCAGGGCCGATGCCAGCACCACAATCTGCCTGATATCAGAAGATGCCGCCTGGGCGGCCTGCGCCCCCGGAAGCCGCGCCTGCCAGTTAAGATAGCCCAGCAGCTCCCCAGCCGAACTGCGCAGCGGCATACTCAGCTCGTTAATTTTTTCCGGCGTAAAGTGAAGGTTATCGATCTGAAAGGTCGCTCCCAGGTCGGATAAGATTCTGGCGTTCAGATGACGGGTGATCACCAGATAGCGGCGTGTTCCGTCGGTAACCTGTAATCTTCCAACCATCGGGCGAATCAATCCAATGCCCACAAAAGCGACGCCGCTGCGTGTTTTGCTGATCCCGGCATAGATATTTTTATCGCTTGATAAGTCGCGCGCGTGCTGAGTAATAAGGGCTTTCAGCCCCTTACCAAAAAAATCGAGATTCGTCTCCTGAAAAGGCTGACTTTTAAACGATCCCCAGATGACATTGAAATGCTCATCCAGCACGAAGGTCCCGTCATAGAGGTTATTGATTTTAAAGCCAGCACCCCAGGTGTTATACAACCAGTCCGTATCGAGCGTGGGACGGTAGGCCTCCCGCACCGCATCGTCCCAGACGGCGTTATCCAGCACCAGCGAGGAGACGCGATTAACCGAGGTCTGAATAGCCCCCTGCACGGAAAGCGCCGTACGGTGTTCATCAATTTCGTTGGTTTTGGTGCTGATAAGATGCAGGGAAAGATAGAGCAGTGCGATGATGGAGATGATTAAGCCGATCCCCGCCATGAAGACCATGGCAAACAACGTTCTCGCATTGGGAATATTGCGCCAGCTTAATGTGCGATACATCAGCCATCCTCTTCATGTTTTGCTTTTCTAAGCGTAATACAGGCAGCGAATTTCGCTGCCTGTAAATCATGGTTTGAGGTCTGTCAGGCAAGTTTTATCATGATCATGCCGGCAAGCAGCAAGATGAGCCCCATCCAGCCCTTGTTATTTAAACGCTGGCCGAAGAGCACCCAGCCTGCGGCCAGCGTGGCGGCGATACCAAAACCACCCCACAGCGCATAGGCCACCGAAAGATCGATCCCTTTTACCGCCTGGGACAGGGCGCTGAACGCCCCGAGAACCGCGGCAATCGACATCAGGCCGTAGAGTTTACGGCGAAAACCATCGGAGAACTTCAGCAGAACGTTCGCCAGGATTTCCAGCACAATGGCGAGCCCCAGCCAGGCCGCATGAACCCATTCAAACTGTTGCATGGTTCTGCTCCTTCTGCTGTTTGCCAGGTTTTCGGGTACCGGATTTAATCAGCACAATACCCGCGACCAGCGTCGTTAACCCGGCGACCTTCATTGGTGTTAATGTTTCGTCAAATATCAGCACGCTGAACAGCGTAATCAACAAAATACCGATCCCTTCCCACAGTGCATACGCGACGCCCAGCGCAATTTTTTTCACCGCAAACGAGAGGAAAATATAAGAAAGCGAAATCATCACCAGCATCAAAATAAAACCGGTGTTGCCATCGCTGATGCTTGCCCACTTCATAGACAGCGTGCCGGTAATTTCAGCGATAATTGCCAGCGCTAATAGGATCCAGTAAAACATGTTTTTCTCCTGCTTGAGAATATAATCCATCGTGGCCCGCTGCGTGCAGCAAACCAAAAAATACGAATTGAAATCAGACAGCTAAGCGCTTAGCGCCAGCTCAGGCAGAAGAAATGACTATAGTGCGGTGCGCCAGTGTTGCTCACCAGAAAGCAGGCAGAAGGAGGTGGAGTATACAGCGGTATTGTTTGAAGAGTACGTCCTGAACATATTGTCCATAAAATTACAATTATCCGCGTTGTTGCTTCTCGTCTTTGCGGATGAAAATTGTCCTCGGTAGTTAAACACACCAAATTTGTACCATAAGCCAGGATTTTACTCAAAGTCTTTGCAATTCTTTACCCATCCCGTTTGATTTTGGTTAGTTTATTGCAATGCCTTTCACCTTTATTATAAATAAAAAGATTATTCCGGAGTCACCATGGCTAAACCCATCATTACCCTGAACGGGTTAAAAATTGTCATCATGCTGGGCATGCTGGTGATCATATTGACAGGCGTTCGTTTTGCCGCCGACATTATTGTGCCTTTTATTCTGTCCCTGTTTGTTGCAGTGATCCTTAATCCACTGGTACAGCGCATGACACGGCTACGCATTCCGCGCGTGCTGGCCATCACGCTGCTTATCAGCATCATTATTGTGGCGATGGTCTTGCTGGTGGCGTATCTGGGGACCTCGCTAAACGAACTGGCGCGAACGCTGCCAAAATACCGCTCTTCGCTGGCGATACCGCTGCTGCAGCTTGAACCCTGGCTGCAGCGCGCGGGTATCGAAGTCTCGGTTGAGGAACTCCTGAAATATATCGACCCCAATGCGGCCATGACGATCGTCACCAGCCTGCTGGCACAGCTTTCCAATGCCATGACATCCATTTTCCTGCTGTTTTTAACGGTGGTGTTCATGCTGCTGGAGGTACCGCAGCTGCCGGCAAAGCTGCAGCAGATGATGGTCCGTCCGGTTGAAGGGATGGGGGCGATTCAACGCGCGCTGGACAGCGTCTCCCGCTATCTGGTGCTGAAAACCGCCATTAGTCTGGTCACGGGCGGTGTCGTCTGGGTGATGCTTCTGGCGCTGGACGTTCGCTTTGCGTTTGTCTGGGGGTTGCTGGCGTTTGCGCTTAACTACATTCCCAACATCGGCTCCGTGCTGGCGGCGATCCCCCCTATCCTTCAGGTGCTGGTTTTCAGCGGGCTTTATGACGCGCTGATCCTGCTGGCCGGATACCTGGTCATCAATCTGGTATTCGGTAACATTCTTGAGCCACGCATGATGGGGCGAGGGCTGGGACTTTCCACGCTGGTGGTCTTTTTGTCCCTGATATTCTGGGGCTGGCTGCTCGGGCCCGTTGGGATGCTGCTCTCCGTCCCGCTGACCATCATCGTCAAGATTGGCCTGGAACAGACGGCGGGCGGGCAAAGTATCGCCGTGCTGCTGAGCGATATGAGCCATCAATAGCGGTCAGTCCGCCATCGACAGGAGGGGCTTGCGGGTCCTTCCACCTTCGCGATACGTACCGATCGCTCTCTGCCATTCCGCCAGTGGATACACCGTGACGTCGCTGTACCCACTGTTGGGCAAATTAAGCCAGATGCGGTCAAACTCGGCGCGCCACGCCTCAGCGCTGAGCGCATCCAGACCGTTTCGGATATGGAACCACGCCACGCGCGGCACGGGCCGTTGCTGTCTGAAGGTTTGCCCGGAGAGCAGGCCGTAGCAAACAAACATGCCCTGCTCGGGCATCACGCTGAGGATCGCTTCCGCAAGCGGCCCGCCGGTGGCATCGTAGACGACGTCGGTACGCGCCGCGACGGAGCCAATCTGCTGCGCGTCATGCTGCGCGACGGGAATGATGCCCATCGCCTCCAGCCGTTCAGCATGCACGGCAGAGCGGTGAATGCCATACACCGCTTCTGCCCCCGCCTGACGCGCCCACTGCCCCAGCAGGATGGCGCAATCCGACCCGGCAGCCGTGAGGAGCACCCGCTTTCCATGAGGCGGGTAGCGGGTCAGCATCATCTGCGCCGCCAGCGGGTTGATATAGGCCCGCGCGGCCAGATGTGCGTCGACGGTGTCCGGAACGGGTATCGCATACTCTGCCGGGCAATCAACATAGCGCTGCCAGGTGCCCTGACCGCGCAGCGGCAGGACGCGCTTACCCACCAGATGCTTAAACGAGGCGGGCGCCTCGGTGACAACGCCGACACCTTCATACCCCGCGACGGCAGGTAACGGGGTTCTGTGACGGTAGGCGCCGGTAATGGGAATGAGATCGGACGCGTTCACCGGAGAAAACAGCATTCGCACGCGGAGATGACCCGGTGTAAGCGCCCCCAGCGGCGCGGTTTCAGGTTGCAGAACGGTTTCTGGCTCGCCAAAACGGCGATACCAGAGGGCCAGGTTTTCCATTACGATCTCACGGCTGCTAGCGGAACTACTCGCGCCAGCCCATTGCCGGTGCGACATGTTTGAGAATAGACTCAATCACGTGCGCATTATAATCCACACCCAGTTGGTTCGGTACGGTCAGTAAAAGCGTGTCCGCCTCGGCAATCGCCTCGTCCTTTTTCAGCTGTTCAACCAGCTTGTCCGGCTCCGCGGCATAGCTGCGCCCGAAGATGGCGCGCGTTTTCTCATCAAGATACCCCACGCTATCGCTGTCGTTGCGGCTGGCACCGAAATACATCCGGTCGCGGTCGTCCATCAGCGCAAAAATACTGCGGCTGACCGACACCCGCGGCTCGCGCGTATGCCCTGCCTCTTTCCAGGCCTGACGGTAAGCCCGAATCTGTTTTGCCTGCTGAATATGGAACGGCTCACCGGTTTCATCGTCCTTCAGGGTTGAGCTTTGCAGGTTCATTCCCAGCGTTGCCGCCCATACGGCCGTCGCATTTGAACCGGCGCCCCACCAGATACGCTCGCGCAGCCCTTCAGAATACGGCTCCAGGCGCAGCAGCCCCGGCGGATTCGGGAACATTGGCTGCGGGTTCGGTTTGGCAAACCCTTCCCCGCGCAGCACCTCAAGCAGCACCTCGGTATGACGACGCGCCATATCCGACTCGTTTTCCCCTTCCTGCGGGACATAGCCGAAATGACGCCAGCCATCAATGACCTGCTCCGGCGAGCCACGGCTGATGCCAAGCTGCAGGCGACCGCCGGAAATCAGATCCGCCGCGCCCGCATCTTCGGCCATGTACATCGGATTTTCATAGCGCATATCGATCACGCCGGTACCGATTTCGATGGTCTTCGTTTTTGCGCCAATGGCGGCCAGCAGAGGGAACGGCGAGCTAAGCTGTCGGGCAAAGTGGTGCACGCGGAAATACGCGCCGTCTGCACCCAGCTCTTCAGCCGCCACGGCTAAATCGATGGACTGCAGCAGCGTGTCTGCCGCCGAGCGCGTGCCGGACTGCGGTGAAGGCGTCCAGTGACCAAAGGATAAAAACCCGATCTTTTTCATAACCATGTGTCCTGATAATGCGTTGCGTTCTGTCCACTTTACGCATTACCCGGTAAGAATAAATGCCGTTTATTTAACGGAATGATTCAAATAAATTGACAGAATTGAGCGGGGCGTCATTACGCGCCATAATGGGATATAATATCCCCCACTTTTTTCATGGCAGGTAAAACCGGCAATGGCTCTGATCCCTAAAAACTACGCGCGGCTGGAAAGCGGCTATCGCGAAAAAGCATTAAAAATCTATCCATGGGTGTGTGGACGCTGCTCGCGCGAGTTTGTCTATTCCAATCTGCGTGAACTCACGGTTCACCATATCGATCACGACCATACCAATAACCCGGAAGATGGCAGCAACTGGGAGCTGTTGTGCCTGTTTTGCCACGATCACGAGCATTCGAAATACACCGAAGCGGATCAGTACGGCACCACCGTGGTCGCCGGGGAAGACGCGCAAAAAGACGTGGGCGTCGCCACGTTTAACCCGTTTGCCGATTTAAAAGCGATGATGGATAAGAAGAAGTAATCCTCTTCCCCTCGCTCACATCGTGCTCTGCGAATTTAAAATGTCCAGGTGATAGCGGCGGTTGCAGACCCCTCGTTGCGCCGCATCACGATCGGGCTGTTATTCGCACGATCGCTAAGCCAGGTATAGTCCGCGCTCAGGACCGTCCCCCAGTGAGCATCGAACTGATGGCTCCAGGTCAGGCTGGTGTCGACGCCATAAAATCCACCCGGCGCTGAATAGCGGCGATATCCGGTGCGGCGGCTCTGCTGCTCGCTGACCCCATACCACGTATTCAGATAACGGCTGTCGCCAAACAGGGCCGCAGACTGCAAGGCGACCGTGTCCTGGTTATTTTGTAAAGGGATTAGCGTCACGGAGGCCTGATAGCTTACCCCCTGGCTGTCCGTTAACGGCAGCGTCGCTTTGCCTTCCATACTCAGCCATGGCGCGGCCTGCCAGCCTACGGCAAGGCCGGTATTCAGGGTGGCATCAATGTCCCCCATCCCTTTCAGATTGTTTGCCCCCTCACGCCAGCCAGAATTTTTCTCAGCCCTTCCGAAGTCGTAGCCCAGCGTTTGTTCGAAATACCAACCGCTGTCGTTTTGCAGGTCATATCCCACCCCTTTTTGCGCATCAATAAAGAAAGCGCCTTTACGACCCTGCAGTACCGGAACCACCTGCCACACCTGCTTGTCTGAGCCTGAGTAACGCGGGGCATACTGCCCTCCCAGCCCGACGGTTAAGGAATCGGACGCGGTGCCATCATCCGCCTGCACGCCAGACGTCACGACCATCAGAAGCGGGACGGACATATACAGGACTTTTTTTATCGCTATCATACTGCTCTCCATACAGACGCTGGCGTCTCCTGATTCAGGGGCGGCCACACAATGTTGGCGCAGTATGATTTGGCTGAATCAATGAATCGTCGGGAAAGTGTTAAGAAATGGTCAAGGTGAACGGATGTTGTCCAGAAGAGTGCTGATTATTGAAGATGACGCCGATGCGGCTGGCGTGCTCGAAGCCTATTTACGGCGTGAAAATTACGACGTGACCATTACCGGGGACGGTCTTTCCGGCCTGGATATGGCGCAGCGGTGGAAGCCCGACCTCATCCTGCTGGACGTAATGCTGCCGGGGCTTAACGGCACCGAAGTGCTGGCGGGTCTGCGTCGTAAAAGCGATGTGCCGGTGATTATGGTTACGGCCATGGGGGATACTCCCGATCGCATTGGCGCCCTGCGCTACGGTGCCGATGATTACGTTGTGAAGCCTTATCATCCGGGAGAGGTGGTGGCTCGGGTGCAGGCGGTGCTGCGGCGCAGCAGTAAAAAAGAGACAGACGAAGCGATCCTTCGCTGGCAAACGCTGGAGGTGGATGTCGCCGCCATTGTGGCGAGCGTGGATAACGGCGACGACGCCCCCGTGATGCTCGATCTTACGCCAACGGAATTCTCGCTTCTGGCAACGCTGCTGCGTTCTCCTGCGCACCCGTTCTCCCGCCAGTATTTACTGGAACACTGCTTGCCGGAAAGCGAGGCGCTGGAGCGCGTGGTGGACACCCATATTTATAACCTGCGTAAAAAACTTGAAGCGGCGGGTATTTCCGGCGTACTGATCAACGTTCGCGGCGTGGGTTACAGGTTCAGACAGCCATGATAAAAAACCGACACGCCTCTCTGTGGCGCTGGATTTGCGCACGCATTTTAGCGCTGGCCATCGGCAGCGTGATCGTCATTGCCACCTGCATGTGGTTGCGCTATGCGGTACAAAACTACTGGATCATGGGCAAGATGCCGCCAGCGGTCCGGCAGGAGTTTCTTACGCTCAGCCAGAACCCGCAGTCCAATCCGGCCCGCTTCCACACGATTGTGGACACATGGTGGGGCCTGAGCTATTCCACGCCGTCTATCGCCTCAGCCGACTGGGTCACGGTAGCCCTGCTGGTGCTGGTAATGATCCCGTTTATTGTGGTAATGGGGCTAAAACACGCCCGCCCGCTGGCGCTACAGTTCAGCCGCCTTCGCGATGCGGCAAAGGATGTAGCCGACGGGCAGTTTGGCCGTCAGGCGGAACTTATCAAGGATGCACCGGCGGAAATGGTCAGCTTTGCGGCCGACTTTAACTCCATGACGGGACAACTCGCCCGCTATGAAAAAGAGCTCCGCGCCTCGCACGTTGCGATGGCGCACGAGCTGCGATCGCCCCTGACGGCCGCCATCGGGCGTCTGCAGGGCATGTTAGACGGCGTGTTTGATGCCAGCCCGGCGCAGCTGGGCATGGTGATGAAACAGCTCCAGCACCTCAACCGCCTCACCGATGAACTCCACCTCCTCTCCCTGGCCGACGCGGGTAACCTTGTGCTGGAGGACCAGCCTTTCTGTCTGGATGAGCTGATTCAGGAGCGGGTTGCCTGGATCATGCCCCAGGCTGATGCGCATCATTTCCGGATAACGCTGCGTAACCCGCACACCAGCCCCTTCCGGGGTGATGCGTTCCGTCTGGGACAGGCCGTGACCATCCTCATGGAAAATGCACTACGCTACGGGCGCGAGGGCGGCCATCTTGAGGTGGCGCTGCACTACGCCAGCGGTCATTACACCCTCGAATTTACCGATGACGGGCCGGGCGTATCGCCCCAGTTTTTACCGGAAATGTTTAAACGCTTTAGCCGCGAGGAGCAGTCCCGCGCGCGGCATTCCGGCGGCAGCGGCCTCGGATTATCCATCGCCCGGGCGATTTGCCAGGCGCATGGGGGTGAGATTAGCGCATCATTACCGGAAACCGGCGGCCTCGCGGTGCGCATTTTGTTGCCCTGGTATCCCTCCGATAATGAAAATCTCCACTCTTGATAAAGCCTTGACAGAACATCGAATCTTTCTCGACGTAGCGCGCATTTAATAACGCCATTCCCTTTATGGAGCGGCGTTATGTCAGACGAATTTTTTCTCTCCCTCCGCCACTGCCTGCATCATTTGTACGGCGTGGCGCGTACCCTTTCCTGGCTGCATTTTCTTCCCCTGGCCCTGCTTGCGCTGGCGATTTTTCCGCTGACCGGCTGCGGTGATAAACACGAAAATAAGCCCAACCCTGTGCGAACGGTACGCTACGTCGTCGTTGGCACCGCCCACTCCCTTCCCACGCTGGAAAGAACCGGTGAGATCCATGCCCACGATGAAACGACCCTGAGCTTTCGTACCGGGGGGCGGATACTGACGCGTAGCGTCGATATTGGTGACAGTGTCACCGCCGGACAGCTGCTGGCCACGCTTGACAATACGACCGGGCAAAACCAGCTCGACGGCGCTGAGGCCGATTATGAAGGCGCCAAAGCCTCAGCGCAGGTCGCCGCGCTTAACGTCAGTCGCATGCAAAAGCTCATGCCAACGGGTGCGATAGCCCGCACGCAGCTCGACAGCGCCCGTGCGGACTGGCTTGTCGCCCGCGCGCGCTTAAAAAGCAGCGAGGCCGCGTGGCGAAATGCCCGCGAAAGCCTCGGCTGGACGCGCCTGAACGCGCCACAAGCGGGCGTCATTACGGCCGTGAACGCCTCTGCGGGACAGGTGGTCAGCGACGGTCAGTCCGTGCTGACGCTGGCAACCGGGGAAGTCCGCGACGTGGTGTTTGATATTGCCGCGCCCGATACGATCCCGCCTCTGGATAAGGCGGTTTTGCAGGTTTCCCTGCTCAGCGCACCGTCGGTACAGGCGTCTGCCCTACTGCGGGATATCACCCCGCAGGCCGATCCTCAGACCCGCACCTGGCGCGCCAGGGCCACCCTGCAAAACCCGCCGGCGGCCATGGCGCTGGGTGCCAGCGTTACCGTCTCGTTGCCATCGTCAGCCCCGCACGGGTACACCCTTCCCGCGTCCGCGCTGACCCGAGCCGGCGACAAACCGGCGGTTTTTGTGATTACCCCGCAGTCGCGGGCGCAACTGCG
>NZ_QPFW01000166.1:0-17188 GCF_008122455.1 Enterobacter sp. C6 | reverse complement strand
TGCGCAGCACCGGTGATCATGTTTTTAACATAGTCGGCGTGGCCTGGGCAGTCTACGTGTGCGTAGTGGCGAGTCGGGGTGTCATATTCAACGTGGGAAGTGTTGATGGTGATACCACGTGCTTTTTCTTCTGGTGCGTTATCGATCTGGTCGAATGCACGAGCAGAACCACCGTAGGTTTTAGCCAGAACGGTAGTGATTGCAGCAGTCAGGGTAGTTTTACCATGGTCAACGTGGCCGATAGTACCAACGTTGACGTGCGGTTTTGTACGTTCAAATTTTTCTTTAGACACGGCTATATTCCTTACTATAGTGCTCTCCCCTGTGGAGAGAGCACGGGACTTAGGTTTTAATCCTGTGGATTACTTACCACGGGCTTCAATAACGGCCTGAGCAACGTTGTTAGGCGCATCATCATACTTCAGGAATTCCATGGTGTATGATGCACGACCTTTGGTCAGAGAACGCAGCTGAGTTGCATATCCGAACATTTCAGACAGCGGAACTTCAGCGTGGATCTTAACGCCAGTTACTTCGGATTCCTGACCACGCAGCATACCGCGACGACGGCTCAAGTCACCGATAACGTCACCGGTGTTCTCTTCAGGAGTTTCTACTTCAACCTTCATGATTGGCTCAAGCAGAACTGGTTTTGCTTTCTTAAAGCCTTCTTTAAAGGCAATAGACGCAGCCAGTTTAAACGCCAGTTCAGAGGAGTCAACGTCGTGGTAAGAACCGAAGTGCAGACGAACACCCATGTCAACAACCGGATAGCCAGCCAGAGGGCCCGCTTTCAGCTGTTCCTGGATGCCTTTATCAACGGCTGGGATGTATTCGCCAGGAATTACACCACCTTTGATGTCGTTGATGAACTCGTAACCTTTCGGGTTAGAGCCCGGCTCCAGTGGGTACATGTCGATCACAACGTGACCGTACTGACCGCGACCACCAGACTGCTTAGCGTGTTTACCTTCAATGTCGGTAACTTTCGCGCGAATCGCTTCGCGGTAAGCAACCTGAGGTTTACCCACGTTCGCTTCAACGTTGAATTCACGCTTCATACGGTCAACGATGATGTCCAGGTGCAGTTCACCCATACCAGCGATGATGGTCTGGTTAGATTCTTCATCAGTCCATACGCGGAATGATGGGTCTTCTTTCGCCAGACGGCCCAGAGCCAGACCCATTTTTTCCTGGTCAGCTTTGGTTTTTGGTTCAACTGCGATGGAGATTACCGGCTCTGGGAATTCCATACGCTCCAGAATGATCGGGTGATCCGGGTCACACAGGGTGTCACCAGTGGTCACGTCTTTCAGACCGATAGCTGCAGCGATGTCGCCCGCACGAACTTCTTTGATCTCTTCACGTTTGTTAGCGTGCATCTGTACGATACGGCCAAAACGCTCACGCGCCGCTTTCACGGAGTTCAGGATGGTGTCACCGGAGTTAACCACACCAGAGTAAACGCGGAAGAAGGTCAGGTTACCCACGAATGGGTCGGTAGCAATTTTGAACGCCAGTGCAGAGAATGGCTCTTCGTCGCTTGCGTGACGCTCAGCCGGGGTATCTTTACCGTCGTCCAGGATGCCGTTGATCGCAGGAACGTCAACCGGGGATGGCAGGTAGTCAACTACCGCATCCAGCATCGCCTGAACACCTTTGTTCTTGAACGCAGAACCACAGGTTACCAGGATAATTTCGTTGTTCAGAACGCGCTGACGCAGAGCTTTTTTGATCTCTTCTTCAGTCAGTTCTTCACCACCCAGGTATTTCTCCATCAGCTCTTCAGAAGCTTCAGCAGCGGATTCGATCAGGTTCTGGTGCCATTCGTCAGCCAGGTCCTGCATTGCAGCCGGGATATCTTCGTATTCGAAGGTAACGCCCTGGTCTGCATCGTTCCAGTTGATGGCTTTCATTTTCACCAGGTCGATAACACCGGTGAAGCCTTCTTCAGCACCAATTGCCAGCTGCAGCGGAACAGGGTTCGCGCCCAGACGGGTTTTGATCTGACCAACAACTTTCAGGAAGTTAGCACCCATACGGTCCATTTTGTTAACGAACGCGATGCGTGGAACTTTATATTTGTTTGCCTGACGCCATACGGTTTCAGACTGTGGCTGAACACCACCAACTGCGCAATAAACCATTACCGCGCCGTCAAGAACACGCATGGAACGTTCTACTTCGATGGTGAAGTCAACGTGCCCTGGGGTGTCGATGATGTTTACGCGATGCGGTTCGTACTGCTTAGCCATACCTGACCAGAATGCAGTAGTCGCTGCGGAGGTGATAGTGATACCACGCTCCTGCTCCTGTTCCATCCAGTCCATGGTGGCTGCGCCGTCATGAACTTCACCGATTTTGTGGTTTACACCGGTGTAGAACAGAATACGTTCGGTAGTAGTGGTTTTACCGGCGTCGATGTGCGCACTGATACCGATGTTACGGTAGCGTGCGATGGGTGTTGTACGAGCCATTTGATTCCTCGTTTATATCTTTAGGCGTTCAGTTAAGTTACCCAGAGCGGGCGGCTTCTCTGAAGCGCCCGCCTGGTGACTAAGACTCCGAAGGGATTACCAACGGTAGTGTGCGAACGCCTTGTTGGCTTCTGCCATACGGTGAACGTCTTCACGTTTCTTAACTGCAGTACCTTTGTTGTCTGCAGCATCAGAAAGTTCGTTCGCCAGACGCAGAGCCATGGATTTATCACCGCGTTTACGAGCAGCTTCAACGATCCAACGCATTGCCAGGGCATTACGACGAACCGGACGAACTTCAACTGGAACCTGATAAGTAGAACCACCAACGCGGCGGGACTTAACTTCTACAGTTGGGCGAACGTTGTCGAGAGCGACTTCGAAAGCTTCCAGTTCATTTTTACCAGAACGCTGAGCCAGGGTCTCAAGCGCGCTGTATACGATTGCTTCTGCAGTAGATTTTTTACCATCTACCATCAGGATATTTACAAATTTTGCCAGCAGTTCTGATCCGAATTTCGGATCTGGAAGAATTTTACGCTGACCAATGACGCGACGACGTGGCATGGGAATACTCCGTTGTTAATTCAGGATTGTCCAAAACTCAAAGAGTTTAGTGTGACATTAAGATAAATCAGTTTGGCCTTACTTAACGGAGAACCATTAAGCCTTAGGACGCTTCACGCCGTACTTGGAGCGAGCCTGCTTACGGTCTTTAACACCTGAGCAGTCCAGCGCACCACGAACGGTGTGGTAACGAACACCCGGAAGGTCTTTAACACGACCGCCACGGATCAGGATCACGGAGTGCTCCTGCAGGTTGTGACCTTCACCACCGATGTAGGAAGTCACTTCGAAACCGTTAGTCAAACGCACACGGCATACTTTACGCAGTGCGGAGTTTGGTTTTTTAGGAGTGGTGGTATATACACGAGTACATACGCCACGTTTCTGCGGGCAGGCTTCCAGCGCAGGCACGTTGCTTTTCGCAACTTTGCGTGCACGTGGTTTGCGTACCAGCTGGTTAACTGTTGCCATTAAATAGCTCCTGGTTTTAGCTTTTGCTTCGTAAACACGTAATAAATCGACCTCATACAATATGAGGACGCGAAATTTTAGGGCTACGTCGAAAAGGTGTCAAGAAATATACAGCGATCTCAGATCACCAGTTCATTTGACTGGCGTGCGTCACAGTAAGATTGACGAAATCAGTATAGCCAACCACGTCAATTTTGGCTGAAATTTGACCAGAAAGACCCCGCGCATCCAGATCGTCTTTCAGCGCAGAGACTGTTATGGGGGCGTTCGTGAGAATTTCAACGAAACGACTGCCTTCCAGTGCAGCAAGCACGCCGTCCTGAATTAGCAGCAGGTCATCACCTTCGCGCAGCATACTCAGTAACGCGTCGATATCACATTGCCACGGTGAATGGCTCAGAGTATGGAGCATGTCAGCCTCAGAAAGTCAGAACGGTGTCGTAGTGGGAAAGGTGTTCGCGCAATGCAGCAGAAGACAGGACGGTCACATCCAGCACGAAAGGCGTCTTATCATCCAAACCGCGAGCGGCCAGCGAATCGGCGCAGACATACAGGGTTTCAATGTCGTACAGCGGCAACACTTTGAAGGTCGCGATGTAATCCCGCGCCAGAATGGCCTGTGGCTGCTGACCCGCCAGAAGCTGAAACACCCCGTCCCCCAAAAAGAAGACGCCGATATCTTCGGTCAGCGCGGACGTCGCAAGTAACGCATCCAGCCCTTCGCGGCCGGAAGCGCTGCCGTGCGGCGCAGACGTAAAAACAAATGCCACGCGCTTCATCAGAATTGCACCACTCTGTCGCAGGTTAATGCCGCCTGTGCCAGTGCACCCAGACCACTCAACGAAAAACCGGGCTGCAGATTAGAACCCGATAAACCAGAACGCGCGGCTTCGGTTGCATCGGCCACCCCGCGGCGCAGTGCCGCCGCCACGCAGATGTGCAGTTCTACGCCCTGCTTTTCGTTTAATGCCTGCCAGGCGCGCACCAGATCGAACTCATCGCTCGCCGGCGACGTAAACTGGTTCGCGTTATACACCCCTTCCCGATAGAAGAAGACGCTCGCCAGCTCATGTCCAGCCGCCAGTAGCGCATGTGCAAACTGCAGCGCGCTGCTGGCCTGCTGAGTCCCGTACGCCGGGCCTGTCACCATTAACGCAAAACGCATTACTTGTCTTGTCCCAGGAAATCGCCGCTTTTGAACTGACGAATATAGAGGTAGACCGTGTGCTTGGAGATGTTCAGACGATCGGCCACCTGGTTGATGGCGTCTTTAATATCAAAAATCCCTTTTTCATAGAGATTGAGCACGATCTGACGATTCTTGGCGTTGTTCGAGACGTTGCGATCGGCATTCACCTCTTCAATCGTAAACTCAAGCGTCTGCGTCACCAGATCTTCAACGGAGGAGGCAAAGTTAACAGAAGAGCCAACGTCCGGCGTTTCTGGCGGAATAAAGGTGCTCATGATTTGCGAGAATGGCACATCAAGGTTCATGTTGATGCACAGCAGCCCAATAACACGATGCTCGCGGTTTCGAATCGCGATGGTTTCAGATTTCATCAGCACGCCGCTTTTGGCGCGGGTGAAATAGCATTTGGAGACGCTGCTGTCCGCGCCGGTCATGTCATGCAGCATACGCAATGCAAGGTCGGTAATTGGCGAACCAATTTTACGGCCAGTATGCTCACCATTCGCAATGCGGATGGCGGAGCACTTCAGATCTTGCAGGGAGTGCAATACGATTTCGCAGTGGGAGCCAATGAGCATCGCTAACCCGTCCACTACCGCTTCATAGGATTTCAGAATATCGAAGTCGGTCTGATCGAAAGGACGTTGATCCAGCAAATCAAGTTCACTGGTTTCGTTGGTTAAAAGCGACCTGGACATGAAAAAAACACTCCTTTTCAGGAGCCTGTCGTTAGGTTTTCAGGGCAGGCTCATTATCTACACGGACAACTAAATTAATACAGCGTGCCTAACGCTTTCCAGTGTTAATTATATCTGCCCCACAATAAAAAACCGCCGCCTTAAAGGCGGCGGTTTTTTTTCAGCATTACTTCTTAGCAGCAGCGGCTTTATCGTCAGCCGGCGCGTCTGCCTTGGCATCCGCTTTCGGTGCCGGTTTGATGTCCAGCAGCTCTACGTCAAAGACCAGCGTAGAGTTGGCAGG
Source organism: Enterobacter sp. C6 (assembly GCF_008122455.1). Lineage (NCBI taxonomy): Bacteria > Pseudomonadati > Pseudomonadota > Gammaproteobacteria > Enterobacterales > Enterobacteriaceae > Enterobacter > Enterobacter sp. C6. The sequence continues at coordinate 11,503 of NZ_QPFW01000166.1, read as the reverse complement.
GATACCCGGCACGCCGGTTTTGCCATAGGCCAGATCCGGTGGGATAACCATCTTGATCTTGCCGCCTTTCTTGATGTTTTTCAGGCCCTCAGTCCAGCCAGGGATCACACCATCCAGACGGAAGGAGAGCGGCTCACCGCGGGTGTAAGAGTTATCGAACTCTTTACCGTCGATCAGCGTACCTTTGTAGTTCACAACAACGGTGTCGCTGTCTTTAGGCGCATCGCCGGTGCCTTCTTTCTCAACTTTGTACACCAGGCCAGTCGAAGAGGTTTTCACACCCTTCTCTTTAGCAAAGGTGTCGCGGTAGGCTTTGCCTTTCGCTTCGTTGTCTTTAGCGTCCGCGTCCATCTTAGTCTGCGCGGCACCCTTCACGCGCGCTTCAAACGCCTGCAGAGTCTGTTCAATTTCCTGGTCAGACAGTTTGCTCTTATCTGCAAATGCGTCCTGAACGCCCGCGATCAGCTGAGCTTTATCCAGTTTGATGCCCAGTTTCTCTTGTTCTTTCAGAGAGTTTTCCATGTAACGGCCCAGAGATGCGCCCAGTGCATAGGCGGATTTCTGGTCGTCATTTTTGAACGCCGCTTTGCTGTCTGCAGTGGCAGCAGGCTTCGCAGCAGTATCAGCAGCGAATGACAGCGGCGCGTTCAGCGCAACAGCCATCGTCGTCGCCAGCAGCGTTACTTTAAACAGTGATTTCATCCATATCTCCAGGGCCTGGGGACTCTCACCCCAGCGTTAAACGTAAATGAGTTACGTACTATAAAACGTTGCGGAAGAAATCTACAGACAGACACTTCCAATTCTCGCCACTTTTCAGACTATTTTTGTTTAAATAAGTTTCCTGCCAAGGGGATGCGGACTGTACTTAAGGATAAACTCAGTTAAACTGCGCCGCCGCAGGACCAATATGGCGAATCTGAAATAAACGAGGTGAATGATGAAGGATACAGCATTAGAAGCGAGAATGGCTGAGCTGGAAAGCCGCCTGGCTTTTCAGGACATCACCATCGAAGAGCTAAACCAGACCGTGACCGCACATGAACTCGAAATGGCAAAACTGCGGGATCATATGCGCCTGCTGACGGAAAAGCTGAAGGCCACGCAGCCGTCAAACATTGCCTCTCAGTCAGAAGAGACGCCACCTCCTCATTATTGAGGCGTAAAAAAAGCGGGATTATCCCGCTTTTTTATTTTCCGCATGACGGAATTAGTGGCAACCGCAGCCGCCGTTACCGCAACCACCTTTACCGTGATCATGGTCGTGACCATGGTCGTGGCCGTGACCACCGCAGCAACCGTCGTGGCCGTGATCGTGGTCATGGTCGTGACCGTGCGCACCGTGAACGTGGCCATGAGCCAGCTCTTCTTCGGTCGCTTCACGGATCGCAACAACTTCTACGTTGAACTTCAGGTTCTGGCCAGCCAGCATGTGGTTACCGTCAACCACGACGTGGTCATCTTCCACTTCGGTGATTTCAACAGGAACCGGGCCCTGGTCAGTTTCAGCCAGGAAGCGCATGCCAACCTGCAGTTCGTCAACGCCCATGAACACGTCTTTAGGAACGCGCTGAACCAGGTTGTCATCATACTGACCGTAAGCGTCGTTCGCGCCTACAGCAACGTCAAATTTGTCGCCAACTTCATGACCTTCCAGCGCGTTTTCCAGGCCGGAAATCAGGGAACCGTGACCATGCAGGTAGTCAAGCGGCGCACTCACCGGAGACTCATCAACCAACACACCGTCTTCTGTACGTACCTGATAGGCCAGGCTGACCACCAGGTCTTTTGCTACTTTCATGATATCTCCTGAGCGTGGGAAAATTGCTGGCGCAGATTGTAGCGGAAATCTGCACCTGTGTACCCTTTAGCTTAAAAAAACTCAGGGCATATCGCTAGTCCGGATGAAAAATCCCGATAACTTGCTCTTCTTTGCGAACGTGATCGCGGGCCTCTTTGTCGGCCTCACGCATCTGGTGACCGCACTTAACACACTCAACAACATCAATATTATTTTCCCGCCACATCGCCAGGGTATCTTGCGCCTGGCAGGTCGGGCATTTTGCACCCGCGATAAAGCGTTTACGTACAGCCATCTTTCGTTACCCTTTATTCAAACTCATCCCAGCCATCGAGCTGGCGTCGTTCCTGCTGCATCTCGCGCTGGAAGATCTCCTCCAGCTCGCGACGCGCTTCCCGCACGCGGGAGATCTGCGCCGTATCGGTATGGACCGGCATCAGCTCGCGCAGCATCCGCATATCCAGCCGGCGGAAGTGCATCTGGGCGCGCTGCGCCTGATGCGGATGCATGCCGAGCGAGATCAGCGCCTTACGGCCCAGCTCCAGCGCGCTGGAGAACGTCTCACGGGAGAAGTGTTTCACACCCGCCTGCAATAATTCGTGAGCTTCAACACGTCCCCGCGCACGCGCCAGAATATGCAGATGCGGGAAATGCTGCTGGCACAGCTCCACCAGCTTCATCGTATCTTCCGGATCGTTACAGGTAATCACGATGGACTCTGCCGCTTCCGCCCCCGCCGAGCGCAGCAGCTCAAGCTGGGTCGCGTCGCCGTAGTAAACCTTATAGCCATATTTACGCATCAGGTTAACCGCGCTGATATCGCGCTCCAGCACCGTAATGCGCATTTTGTTCGCCATCAGCAAACGCCCGATAACCTGTCCAAAACGACCAAAGCCCACCACAATCACCTGCGGCTTGTCGTCTTCCACCCACGGTGCTTCGTCTTCATCGTCAGTGGGATTCAGGCGGCGCGACAGCAGTTTATCCACCAGCTTCATCAGCAGCGGCGTGGTCATCATCGACAGCGTGACCGTTACCAGCAAAAGCGCCATCTGATCGTCTTTAAACAACTTCTGGGAGGAGGCGGTAGAGAACAGCACAAACGCGAACTCGCCCCCCTGGCTTAACACGCTGGCAAACTGCATGCGTTCCGAACTGCGCAAGCCATAAATGCGCGCCATGACGTACAGCACCAGCGTTTTCACCGCCACCAGGATGGCGACGCTCACCACAACCCACAGCAGATGGGTATAGAGCACGCCAAGGTTGAGCGCCATCCCCACCGAAATAAAGAACAGGCCTAACAGCAGCCCTTTGAAGGGATCGATGGCAATTTCCAGCTCGTGCCGATACTCGCTCTCCGCCAGCAGCACCCCGGCGATAAAGGTCCCGAGCGCCATCGACAGCCCCAGCGCGTCCATAAACAACGCCGACCCCAGCACCAGCAGCAGCGTCGCGGCGGTAAATACCTCGCGAACGCCCGACGCGGCAATAAAGCGGAATACGGGACGTAACAGGAAACGACCGCCAATCAGCATGCCCGCGAAGGCCAGCACCTTCATGGCGATTTTCGCCCAGTCGAAGTGATCGTCTCCGGACCCCGCCAGCAGCGGCACCAGCGCCAGAGCCGGGATGACTGCCAAATCCTGGAACAGCAGCACCGAAAAGCCGAGCTGGCCGGCTTCGTTGCGATTCATCCCTTTATCGCGCATCAGCTGCAGCGCCATCGCCGTCGACGACATCGCAAGGCCTATCCCGCCAATCACCGCCGCCTGCCATGAAAAGTTGGTCAGCATTAACAGGCCACCCAGGATCGCGGCGCTGAACATCACCTGCGCGGCGCCCACGCCAAAGATAGAGCGTCGGAGTTGCCACAATTTCGAAGGATTCAGTTCCAGCCCGATGATGAACATCAGGAACACCACGCCCAGTTCGGAGAAATGGAGAATCTCATCTACATCGCTGATAAATCCCAGTCCCCAAGGGCCAATCGCGATCCCCGCCAGCAGATACCCCAACACCGCACCGATACCAATGCGTGCCGCAAGCGGCACCGCGACGACGGCCGCAAATAAAAACAGCACCCCGGCGAGGAGCAAATTCGATCCTTCCATTAACGACCTCCTGCCGGAATCGGTGACGCCAGCCATTCACCATAGGCTCTGGCGTGGCTGGCCAGTTCTTTCGGATCCTGACGTCGGGCCCAGTAGACAATAATCGGGCTCATCCAGTGCATACGGCACATCGCCGCCGTCAGCTCGAAAGGCCGCAGAATATCGCTCATCGGATAGCGGTTCAGCCCGTCGTGGCGGTAAGCACTTTCCGGCTCTCCGGTGGTGATCACACTACGCCAGTACTTTCCCGCCAGCTGGTTGCCCCCCACCCCGCTGGAGAAGCCCCGGCTCAGCACGCGGTCCAGCCACTCTTTGAGCAGCGCCGGACAGCTGTAGGTGTAAAGCGGATGCTGGAACACAATGACGTCATGCTGACGCAGCAGTTCCTGCTCGTAAGGGATATCAATAAAGAAATCAGGATAGTGCGCGTAGAGATCGTGCACCGTCACGTTGCTGAGCTGTGTGGCCGGCTTAAGCAGCACCCGGTTTGCCACCGAGTCCTGAGATTCCGGATGGGCATACAGCAGCAGCACTTTTGCTGTCTGAGACATCATTCCCCTCCCGGTCTTGTTTCTGTTTTTGTGTATCGTCGTTGTTTTGGGCTACCATGGCGGCCCGGTGCGGAAAATGGCCCACACCTTACATTATCATAATGACAAATTAACATAGTCGGAACATACGGCGCTTCTATGATTGTTTTCTCCTCGTTACAAATTCGTCGCGGCGTGCGCGTCCTGCTGGATAACGCCACTGCTACCATCAACCCGGGCCAAAAAGTGGGCCTGGTCGGCAAAAACGGCTGTGGTAAATCCACCCTGCTGGCACTGCTGAAAAACGAGATTAGCGCGGATGGCGGTAACTTTACCTTCCCGGGGAACTGGCAGCTCGCTTGGGTAAACCAGGAGACGCCGGCGCTGAGCGAACCGGCACTCGACTATGTTATCGACGGCGACCGGGAATACCGTAAGCTCGAGGCGGAACTTAACGCCGCTAACGAGCGCAACGACGGCCACGCCATTGCCACCGTTCACGGCAAGCTGGACGCCATTGACGCGTGGACCATTCGCTCCCGCGCCTCCAGCCTGCTGCACGGCCTGGGCTTCAGCAATGAACAGCTGGAACGCCCGGTCAGCGACTTCTCCGGCGGCTGGCGTATGCGACTCAACCTGGCGCAGGCGCTGATCTGCCGCTCTGACCTGCTGCTGCTCGATGAACCGACCAACCACCTCGATCTCGATGCGGTTATTTGGCTGGAGAAGTGGCTCAAGAGCTATCAGGGCACTCTGATTCTGATCTCCCACGACCGCGACTTCCTCGACCCGGTGGTGGATAAAATCATTCACATCGAACAGCAAACGATGTTCGAGTACACCGGCAACTACAGCTCCTTCGAGCGTCAGCGCGCGACGCGCCTTGCCCAGCAGCAGTCCATGTACGAAAGCCAGCAGCAGCGCGTGGCGCACCTGCAGAGCTTCGTGGATCGCTTTAAGGCCAAAGCCTCAAAAGCCAAGCAGGCCCAGAGCCGCATCAAGATGCTGGAACGCATGGAGATGATTGCCCCGGCGCACGTGGATAACCCGTTCCACTTCAGCTTCCGCGAGCCGGAAAGTCTGCCGAACCCGCTGCTGAAGATGGAGAAGGTCAGCGCGGGCTATGCCGACCGCATTATTCTCGATTCTATCAAGCTCAACCTGGTGCCGGGTTCGCGCATTGGCCTGCTGGGGCGTAACGGTGCCGGTAAATCGACGCTGATCAAGCTGCTGGCGGGCGAGCTTAGCCCGGTCAGCGGTGAAATCGGCCTGGCGAAGGGCATCAAGCTTGGCTACTTCGCCCAGCATCAGCTGGAATTTTTACGCGCGGATGAATCGCCGATTCAGCACCTCGCGCGTCTGGCACCGCAGGAGATGGAGCAGAAGCTGCGCGACTATCTCGGCGGCTTCGGCTTCCAGGGCGATAAGGTGACGGAAAACACCGAGCGCTTCTCCGGCGGCGAAAAGGCCCGTCTGGTGCTGGCGCTGATCGTCTGGCAGCGACCGAACCTGCTGCTGCTCGATGAACCGACCAACCACCTGGATCTCGATATGCGTCAGGCGCTGACCGAAGCGCTGATTGAGTTCGAAGGCGCGCTGGTGGTGGTTTCGCACGACCGTCACCTGATCCGCTCCACCACGGACGATCTCTATTTAGTGCACGATGGCAAAGTCGAATCGTTCGACGGCGATCTGGAAGACTACCAGCAGTGGCTGACGGACGTGCAGAAGCAGGAAAACCAGCCGGAAGAGTCCGCGAAAGATAACGCCAACAGCGCGCAGGCGCGTAAAGACCAGAAGCGCCGTGAAGCGGAGCTGCGCACTCAGACGCAGCCGCTGCGTAAAGAGATTACCCGTCTCGAAAAAGAGATGGAAAAACTCAACGCCACGCTTGCCGCTGTTGAAGAGAAGCTCGGCGACAGCGGGCTGTATGACCAGAGCCGCAAGGCTGAGCTGACGGACTGCCTGCAAACCCAGGCGAAAACCAAATCCAGCCTCGAAGAGTGCGAGATGGCGTGGCTCGACGCGCAGGAACAGCTGGAAGCGATGCTGCAGGCTGAATAACACGCCGGGAGGGCTATGAGTTTCGATATCACGAGCGAGATTACGTTCCGCAAGCTCAGCATCTTCATGACGTTTATGGAGAAAGGGAATATTGCGCGTACCGCCGAAACTCTGGGCCTGAGCGGCGTCAGCGTGCACCGTGCGCTGCACACCCTGGAAGAGAACGTACGCTGCCCGCTCTTCACCCATAAGGGGCGCAACCTGATTGCCCTGCCTTCCGCCTGGACGCTGCTGGAGTATTGCCAGGAGGTGATGCAGGTGATGGAGCGCGGGCTGGAAGAGTCGCGCAAAATTGCCGGGATCGGTCAGGGGCGGCTGCGAGTCGGGACGCTCTACTCGCTCACCCTGGAAACCGTGCCGCGCCTGATCATGGGCATGAAGCTGCGCCGTCCGGATCTGGAGATGGATCTGACGATGGGCTCCAACGACACCCTGCTGCACATGCTGGATGAAGGCTCGCTGGACGCGATTCTTATCTCCATCTCCGAAAGCGACATTGACCGTAACAGCCTCGAAGTGCTGCCCCTGTTCCACGACGACATTTTCCTTGCCGCACCGGCTTCCGCCACGCTGAATACTCGCGGACCCGCGGATCTGCGTGATTACAAAGACCAGAAATTTGTCGCTCTGGCAGAAGGGTTCGCCACGTATGCAGGGTTTCAGGAAGCCTTTCATATCGCCGGGTTCGAGCCGGAAATCGTCACGCGCGTAAATGACATCTTCTCGATGCTGAGCCTGGTGCAGGCAGGCGTTGGTTTTACGCTGATGCCGGGCAGGATGAAGAAAGTGTATGAGAATTCCGTGCAGCTGTTGAAGCTGGCGGAGCCGTACCAGATGCAGCAGCTGATCGCGATCGTCTTTGCCCGCAACCGCGAGCAGGACCCGAGCCTGCGGGCATTAGCCGCCGAAGGGCGGATGTATGCGCGCAGCCTGCAGGAAAGTACGTGATACAAAACAAGGCAACCGAACCTGTAGGCCCGGTAAGGCGTAGCCGCCACCGGACTAAAAACTCACCCGCGAAGCCGACGCGCCAGATGCACCGCCACGTCCACCCCGCTGCGCTCCAGTGAAATCGTCTCTCCTTCCCACGGCGCCTGACGCGTCAGGCAGGTCAGTACGCCGCCAGGCGGCATTTCAATCGCCAGCCGGGCTTCGCGTTCATTCGCTGAAATCATCGCCTCCTGCCAGCGCACCGTACGCGCCATGTTCATCGCCAGATCGTCGGCGATCTTTTCCGGCTGCCACAGCACGCGCCCGGTGCTGCCGCTCAGGTAGGCGCAGCGTGGGCGTGAAAGCGTGACCGATTCAAACGCCGTTGCCAGCTTTTGCGCGGGTGCTGTCAGCAGTTCGCAGTGGGACGGCACGCTGACCGCCAGCCGTTTGGCCTTGCTCGCCCCTTTCGCCAGCGCGCGTGCCGCCGCCTGCGCCATTCCTTGTTCGGCTCCGGCAATCACGATCTGCGTTTCGGCATTCAGGTTGGCAATGTAGGTCCCGGTGCCCTGGATAAGGTCTTCCACCTGCGGCAGGGTTAAGCCCATGATGGCCGTCAGGCCGTAGCCGTGCGGATACGCCTGCTCCATCAGATCGCCACGCAGCGCCACCAGCTTTAGCGCGTCCGTAAAGTCCAGTGCGCCTGCGACAACCGCTGCAGGATAAGCGCCGATGGACAGCCCGCTGACGATATCCGGCGTCACGCCGCGACGCTCCAGCTCGCGCCCCCAGGCCACGCCTGAAATCAGCAGACACAGCTGAACCGCGCGGGTGTGAGCGAGTGAGGCAGCACTATCCAGCGTATCGACTTCGCTGCCCAGTACCGCACGCGCCTGAGCCAGTTCCGTTCCCGGCAAATTTTGCAGCATACCTTCGTGCTGCGTGCCCTGCCCCGGAAAGGTAAACACTATTTTCATCACTCCTCCCTGCGCCACGGATCCGCCACCAGGCGCGGTCCTCGGCGGGTTTTCAGCAGCGTTTTGCCGTCGCGCAGCCACTCTGCCAGCGCAAAGCCCCCTTCGGGCGTATCGACCTGCGTATCCGCACGGCACAGTGCGCGGCTCAACTGCGACTGCCATGCGGTAAAAGCATCGGGGGAAATGGGCCGCGGCGCGCGGATCAGCAGATCAAGATCGCTGTCGGCATGAATAACCGGAATACCGGTCGCCAGCGCGTAGCCGGTGCTGCCGGTAATGCCCCACGTCCACGGCCACGCCTGCTGAGAAAGCTGAAGCGCCACCTGAACGGGTGGCTGGGTAACAAACGGCGAGCGCAGCAGATCGGCCGCAACGCTCAGGTCTTCCGGTGAAACCACGCGTAACACGTTTTCGGGCTTCACCCATCCGGCCGCCCGCTGGTCGCGGCGCAGTCCGCGCACGCCAACGGGGATCCGGCCTTCACTGTCAACATCACGCCGCACCACCACCGGCAGGCCGGTATGCCAGGCCGCCTCCACCCAGGATTCGGTGATGCCTTCCAGCGCATCGCGGGCGGTAAGCCAGATGAGGTCGTGCGGGCGTAATGTTGTGGTCATGATTACATTCCTGAAGTCAGCGAGATAAACAACGGCAGCGACAGGATACACAGTACGGAGCTTAACAGCAGCACGGCTTCTGCATCCGGCGACTGCACGCCAAAGCGGTTACCAAACACGACGCCGAAGAAGCCCGCAGACAGCGCAATCATCAGGATAGCGGTGATCGCCACGGAGCCGTGCAGACCAAAGATCAAGACGATACCCCAGGCGATGGCTGGCTGAATAAGCAGCTTAGCGATCGTGGAGGTGATGACCATGGTATTAATCTGCAGCTTACGGGCAGAGAGGATCACCCCGGTCAGGAACAGCGCCGCAGCGGTCGCGGACAGTCCCAGCGGTTTGATCGCCGCCAGCACCAGCTCCGGCATTTTGATGCCGATGGCAGACAAAATCACGCCCAGCAGCGGGCCCATCACGATCGGTTTTTTAATGGAGCGCCACATCAGTACCGGCAGCATCGAGAGCGTTGAGCCGGAGCTATTGCCTTCAGCGCGCGCTTTTTCACGCTCCAGAATGAGCAGGCAGAACGGGGTCATCAGCACCGAACCGCAGGCGATGGAGACCGCGACGGAGAGCGACGTAGAGGAGCCTTCGCCCAGCACGCTGCCCAGAATCGGCAGACCCAGCGCTGCATAGTTGGGCAGCGCGACGGTGAGCGTCAGCACGGCCGCATCCTGTGGCGATTTCTTAAAGACGCCGGTGGCAAGGAAGTAGATGACCGCATAGGTGATCCACATCGCCAGCGTCAGCACCAGGATCAGCGGCGACTGGGCAACGATGCCGGTCCACGGGGTTTGCACGGTGGCGCTGAACAGCGCGGCAGGCAGTGCAAAATCCATTACGAAGATATTGAGCAGGGATACATTTTTGTTATCGACCATCTTTGCCTTACCGGCCCAGAATCCCAGCAGCATGATGACGAAAATCGGTGCAAGAGCATGAACAATTACGTAAGTCATAAATCACCTGTAGTAAAAAAAGTTTTAGCACTGGTGCGATGTTTATTATTTTTCAGGATGCAGGCTCCCGCGCGGGCGCAGCGGGCGCGCCCACGGGGTTTGCATCTCTGGCAGGTCTTTTTTTTACTTACCAGCTGGCTCGCATACGTTCGCGTACGAGCGCCGAGCTGCGGCGGTTGTCAGCACCCAGACGGTTTTTCAGGGTGGTGTCCTGACGAGCGTCACTGATGGCCTGTTGCAGGGTGGTTTTCACCAGCGTTAGATCGTTATCGGAGGGGGCATCCGGGTTGCTGATATCCAGCAGGTTAGAGAGCAGCCCCAGCGTGGCGTAGTTGCCGATGTCGTACGCCATGGGCGGAATGGTCGCCGCCAGTTTTTCCAGCGCCTCGACGGTTCGCAGCGTGATGCGCGCCGCGGACTCTTTGCCCATCGCATGGATCAGCACGCCCTTGTCATTAAAGGCGATCAGACGGTTGGCCTGGTAGCCGTGCGCCAGGAACGCGCCGGACATTGCCTTGCCGACGATCAGCCCAATCACCGGGTGACCGGCCAGGCGCGCGTTAGCATAGGCTGCCGCCGCACCGGCCAGCGCCTGATGAATACCAAACGCCTCTTCGCGACGGCCATAGGCCTGGCTTGGGACGTCGATCACCGCCACAATCGGGCGTTTGACGGCTTTATCGGCATCCGCCGCGACGGTTTCGCTGACCACCTTCGCCAGCGTCCAGCCTTCCAGCAGACCGACTTCGCCCTGCGCCGCGCGCGGGAAGTGGTTGTGGGCATCCGGCACCACGGCCACAAAGCGCACCGCCTCACCGTTCAGCTCGCCGTCTGCCGCCTGCACGGACGGGCAGAGCCCTTCGATACGTTTGGCATTCGGGGCGAGGGTTTCCAGCCAGAGCTCGCCACGGCTTTTTGAATTACTCATCATTTCACCTCCCGGGCAAAAAGCGCGTTAATCTGTTCGGCATCGGCCTGCTTGCGGGTGTCGAAATTCGTCAGACGGTTCAGGTAATCGTCGTAGTTATCGGTGCGGTGTTTCGCCGGTACGCCTTTCGCAATCGCGTCGTTCATCGCCGCTTTCACCGCGTTTACGCCGTCGCCCACCAGCGCGTCCACCAGCCCGCTTTGATAGCGCACTTCGCCGCCGGTCATGCTCCAGATAAACGGACGGTCGCGGGAGTCGTACTCCTCAATGCCTGCCTCCTGCTCGATAACCTGCGGGCCGTTGAGGCCAAGACGCGCTTCGCGGGTCACAATCAGGTAGCTGCACAGCGCTGCCGCGATGGACATCCCGCCGAAGCAGCCCACGGTCCCGGCCACAATTCCCACCACCGGGGTGTAGCGGCGCAGGTCAACAATCGCGGCGTGGATATCGGCAATCGCCGCCAGGCCGAGATTCGCTTCCTGCAGGCGCACGCCGCCGGTTTCGAGGCACAGCACCGCCTGAGTCGGAATGCCGTTGCGGTTATCTTCCGCCGCCAGCTCCAGCGCCGCCGCCATTTTTG
>NZ_QPFW01000165.1:0-16334 GCF_008122455.1 Enterobacter sp. C6 | reverse complement strand
GCAGGCCACGCCCTCTCGGCGCATCCCTGCGCCTCGCCCCGGCCTTACGGAAACGCTTCGGCGATTTACAGCCGGACCAGGGCATGGCTGCAAGTAATTGCTTCACTTTAAAAAACTTAATCGCTTTCGGTAAAAATTTTCTGGGGAGCCCTCAGTCCGAAAGATGCGATCTCATGTCCTGTCGGTGCGGGTTTTACTACCCGAGTAAATAAAGACAAGCGCAATCCCCAGGCAGACTACCGCCCCCAGACGACTCGTTGAAAAGGAAATGGCGGGATTACCCAGCCAGCCAAAGTGATCAATCAGCATGCTCATGGCGAGTTGGCCAAAGATCACCGCCACCGTGGCGACGGCGGTGCCGATGCGCTGTACGGCGAGTACCATAATCACGATATAGGGCACGCCGAATATCGCCCCGAGAAGCTGCCATTTCGGCACGTCCAGCAGCGTGACTGCCTGCTTCGGTTCAAAGAAGAAAATGAGCAGGGCGGTCACCAGCGCGCCGACGGAAAACGTCAGAAACGCGCTTTTGAATACCCCCACGCTGCTGCCGAGCTGTCCGTTAATGGCGGCCTGAATGCTCAGCGTCGCGCCGCCGCAGAGGGCCAGAAGGATCATAATCAGTGTCATACGTTACCCCTGTGCGACCAGAACCAGTGCCGCAATAATGAACCCCAGTGCAATAATGCGTTTCGCGTTTATCTTCCTGCGCGGCGTACCCAGCAGACCAAAGTGATCGATGATCAGGCTTTTAAAGACCTGACCTGCCAGAATGCCAATCATGGTCATGGCTATGCCGATAGCGGGGGTCGCCACGGTCAGGATGACCACGTACACCGGACCGAGCACGCCGCCGAGCAGCTGCCAGCCGGGCTGTGCGAAAAACGATGGGCTGCTACGCGGGCTGAAAAACAGCATCAGCAGAAACGTCAGCGCGGCGCCAACGCCAAAAATACTGAACGTCGCCCATAAATCCCCGACCTTTCCCCCCAGCGGTCCCAGCAGTCCCGCCTCGACGGAGAGGCCCATCCCGCCGGCAATCACCAGTAAAATCAAAACAAACTGCATTCTTCTTCCTCCGTTTTCAGGCGAAGAAGATTACGTGGGTTGTTCAATGAGAAAAATGCCATAATGCTGGAAACACCTTTGCGAGAAATGCATTAATGGTTGACGCCAGCAACATCAACATCCGCGCGCTGCTGATCTTTATCGACGTGTATGAAGCGCAGAACTTCTCCGTCGTGGCGCGGCGGCAGGGAATATCGGCCTCGCAGATATCGCGCGTGATCCACCAGCTTGAGGACGCGCTCGGGCAGCAGCTTTTCTATCGCAATACGCGGGCCGTCATTCCCACGGAAAGCGGTCATCTGTTTGTTCGCTACGCCCGGTCGATGGCGGAAAATCTGGAAGAGGCGCGCCGGGAGCTGGACGCTCGAGCGGTGGAACCGTCCGGTGCGATCCGCATTAACGGACCGGTGTTTTTCGGCCAGAAGCACATAGCCCCAGGACTTCCCGGCCTGTCGGAACGCTATCCCCGCCTGAGCGTAGAGCTGACGCTGACCGATGATTTTATCGACCCCCATCGGGATGCGGCGGATGTTATCTTTCGGATTGGCGTGCTGACGGACTCCTCGTTTCATGCGCGGGTGTTCGGGCAGCAGGTTTATCATCTGGCCGCGTCGCCGGACTACGTGCGTAAACACGGTGCACCTGAAGGACCGGACGATCTGAACCGTCATCACTGTCTTGTCTATCGCGGATCCTCAGGGCCAAACCGCTGGCTCTTTCGCAGGAAGGGCGAGGCGTGGATACACTATCCCGTGACGCCATTGATGACCTCCAATAATGCGGAGGCGTTACTCGCTGCGGCGCTGGGCGGGATGGGGATTGTGCTGTTCCCGGACTGGTTGGTGAGTGAACAGCTCCAGCGCGGTGAGCTGATTCCGTTCCTGCCCGCGCTGGAGTGTGCCATCAATACGGAACAGCAGGCTATCGCGGCGATTTATCCTGATGCCCGACATCCGCCCCTGAACGTCAGGGCGGTAATTGATTATTACGTCGAGCGTTTTGGCACGCCGCCGTACTGGCAAGGGTAAGGGGATTACGCGCCAAGCTCTTTGCGGATAATCTCTGCGCCAGCGCTAAGTGCTTTCAGCTTGCCGTTAGCGACCTCACGGGAGAGGGGAGCCATACCGCAGTTGGTTGACGGATACAGCTTGTCGGCATCGACAAACTGCAGCGCTTTTCGCAGCGTATTGGCGACTTCCTCCGGCGTTTCAACCGTGTTGGTTGCCACGTCAATCGCGCCAACCATCACTTTCTTACCGCGGATCAGCTCAAGCAGATCCATCGGCACGCGGGAGTTGTGGCATTCCAGGGAAATAATGTCGATGTTAGAGGTCTGCAGCTTAGGGAAGGCCTCTTCGTACTGGCGCCATTCGGAACCGAGCGTCTTTTTCCAGTCGGTATTGGCCTTGATGCCGTAGCCGTAGCAGATGTGTACCGCGGTCTCGCACTTCAGCCCTTCAATGGCGCGCTCCAGCGCGGCGATACCCCAGTCGTTGACCTCATCAAAAAAGACGTTAAACGCCGGTTCATCAAACTGGATAATATCCACGCCTGCGGCCTCTAGCTCTCGCGCTTCCTGATTGAGGATTTTGGCGAATTCCCAGGCCAGCTTTTCGCGGCTTTTATAGTGCGCGTCGTAAAGGGTGTCGATCATGGTCATTGGCCCCGGCAGAGCCCATTTGATCGGCTTGTCCGTAAGCTGACGCAGATATTTAGCATCGTCCACGAAGACCGGTTTCTGGCGCGCGACGGCGGAGACCACGGTCGGCACGCTGGCGTCATAGCGGTTACGAATGCGCACCGTCTGGCGGTTCTCAAAATCGACGCCGCTCAGGTGTTCAATAAAGGTGGTGACGAAGTGCTGACGGGTCTGTTCCCCGTCGCTGACGATATCGATTCCCGCACGGATCTGCTCATCCAGAGACAGGCGCAGCGCATCCTGCTTGCCTGCCAGCAGTTCCTGATCCTGCAATTTCCAGGGTGACCATAGCGTTTCAGGTTGCGCAAGCCAGGTCGGCTTAGGCAGGCTGCCAGCCGTTGAAGTCGGGAGCAATGTTTTCATAATAAAAGACCTTTTTTGATGTATTAAAGCGTGTAGTTATCAGACCACTGCTCAAGAATGTGTTTGTAAGGCTTAATGAAGTACTCTTCGGTAAATCGACCCTGTTCAATCGCCAGACGGCTTCGCTCTTCCCGGTCATACACAATTTTGGTTAAGGAGTGATCCTGCTGGTTCAGATCCGGTCGGTAGCACAGTCCGGCCGCCGAGTTGGCGTTATAAATTTCCGGGCGATAGATCTTCTGGAACGTCTCCATCGTGCTGATGGTGGCGATCAGTTCGAGATCGGTGTAGTCGCTCAGCAAATCCCCGGTAAAGAAGAACGCGAACGGCGCCACGCTGTGTTCCGGCATGAAGTAGCGCACGCTCAGGCCCATCTTCGCGAAGTACTGCTCCGTAAGCGATTCGCCATCCGGCTGGTACTCAACGCCCAGTACGGGGTGCTGGTTACCGGTGCGGCGATAGGTATCTTTGCTGGAGACGCTCAGGCAGATCACCGGTCCCTTTCTAAAGTTCTCTTTGTATTCCGGTGAGTTCACAAAGTGGCGGAAAATATTGCCGTGCAGCTCGCCAAACTTTTCCGGAATGCTGAAGTGCTGCTGGTTCTTGTTATGCTCCAGCAGCAGGACGCTGAAATCATAATCCCGCACGTAAGACGAGAAGTTATTCCCGACGATGCCAGGGAGACGCTGGTTGTTTTTCTTGTCGACAATATACGTATGCAATATCTCAATGGCCGGGAACGGTTTTTCCGCGCCAATGTTCAAATCGACAGAGATGATTTCAAGCTCTACCGCGTAGCGATCGGCGGTTGGGTTATCCCAGCGCGCTAAGGCGTTGAAGCGGTTGTTGATCATCACCAGCGTATTGCGCAGGTTCTCCTGACGTTTTTCCCCGCGGGCCAGGTTGGCAAAGTTAGTGGTCGTACGCGTATTTTCTGACGGGTTGTAATTCTCATCGAAGCAACTGCGCTTAAGGTTATATGTGAAAGCTTTGCTCATTGTGGTTATGCATCCTAAGTTCATGTTGCTAAGAAGTTACCAATGCATAATTTATGCCTGAGCCCGCGGCGCAGGGGAAGTGACTTAATTTCAATGCAACATGAGGCATTTTCATGTTTAGATACGAAAAGAAGAGTAGCGCGGGTGGTGACTGTTTAAACAGTTTTACGCATTGCTGTAAAGGCTAATACGGAAATAATGGTGTTTTATACCGTAATTATGCATCTGAAAGAAAATAATGTATTAACCCCACTGCTGCGATTAATTGATGATGCTTATTTAATTTTATAGAAATATTTTTGGTGTGAATTTTATATGTGTTGTCTGCAGTGTTGAGTTATTTATGGTTTTATTTGTTTTGCGATCTTAAACATGATTTCTCGCTGTCTTATGATTATTTAAGCGGGTAGCATTTAACCGACGAGTAAAATTCTGAAGATACCATTGTGTACTATCCAAACTCCATCAGTTGGCCAGTGATTCGCGAAGGTGGTCTTCGACGCCTTAGGCTTGGAGAAATAAATTTAGCGAGTTCGCTCTTTGGGTATAGTATTTACTATCATAAAGTATGGATTCACCTTGAAAGTTATCTGCCTTTTAATCTTCAAACCCTGGACAGGCAATGAGTCCTGACGGTGAAATGTGGTTCAGATCTGAAAAATATGAACATGACTTTTCTATGCCTGTTAGCCAGTGACTGATGCTCAACATCTTTTTATGCATGAAATGATGCATGTCTGGCAGCATCAACGTGGTATGTGGGTGCGTATGCGTGGCGCTTTTTCCTGGGCTGCTGATTATACGTACAGTCTTGATAAGACGAACTTACTGGAGTATGGGCTAGAGCAACAAGCTTCGATTGTCAGCGATTACTGGTTATTAAAAAGCTATGGTTTTTGGGGCAATAGTAATCTCTTTGATTATAGAAACTATGATCCAGCTGAACCTGTAACGATATTGATTAAAAAGTATGAACGTATTTTAGAGGAGTTTCCCGGTTGAAATATATATCACTGTTGCTATCTGCCATTTTTCTGACGGGGTGTCCTGGTAAAGGAAAAGAAGGCGCTGCGTCTGGGGAAAGACAATCTATCTACGTTTATGAGGGCCTGGTATGCTTTACAGTCGATAAAAAAGATATCCTTAGTCGTTATGTACTGGCATCAAACGGCAAAGATTATTCTGAGTTATTAAAGGGGGACTTTTTAGCATTATCATATCCGAACACATGTTTTAACGTGAACTTAACTAAAGGTACTGTCTACGGAGCACATTATACGTTAAATAAAAAGAATTTTTATTATACTTTTATAATCGATAACCAAGGCAATATACTCGACTTAGGGAGAAAGTAACATGTCATTACCCGCATACCTGTTTCTTTATGATGAAAACGGAATGCAGTTAAAAGGAGAATGTCTCGCGTTAGGTCGAGAGGGCGCGGTTGAAGTCATGAGCAGCAGCTACGGCATTAGCCAGCCAGTCGACCCTCATACCGGTAGAATGGGTGGTACCAGACAACACGAACCTTTTATCATACACAAACAGATGGATAAACTTTCACCACTGTTCGCAGTGTATGCTTGCGACGGGAGACGTCTGCAAAAAGCTGTCATTCGCTACTATGAGACAAACGATGCAGGGATTGAACGCGAAGTTTATCGTATATCCATGGAAAGTGTTGTCATCATGTCAGTGAATGCCAATCACACATATATACCTGGTTCAAACCATCATAACATGGTCGAGACCGTGAAGTTACGCTTCAACAGTATTGAATGGCATTACCTGGATGGCATGATTAAGTATGGCGATGCGTGGTCAAAACCAGCATCACAAAAACCGTAGTATCACGATTTTACTGCTATTCTTTATCAATCAGGATCCTGGGTGCGATATATGGCGCCCAGCCAGGATGTGTAACGCTTCATCTGCTAATGTCGCACTCTTTCCTCAATTCCCGCTATAATCCCCAAAATTTCCAACCGGTTTAGAAACAATCATGACAAAACTCACCTTACAAGAGCAGATGCTGAAAGCGGGCCTCGTCAGCAGCAAGAAAGCGGCGAAAGTGCAGCGTACGGCAAAGAAATCACGCGTTCAGGCGCGTGAGGCCCGTGAAGCGGTCGAAGAGAACAAGAAGGCGCAGATCGAGCGTGACAAGCTGCTGAGCGAGCAGCAGAAGCAGGCCGTGCTGGCGAAAGAGTTTAAGGCGCAGGTGAAGCAGCTGATTGAGATGAACCGCATCACCGTGGCGAAAGGCAACATCACCTTTAACTTTACCGACGGTACGCTGATTAAAAAGATTGAAGTCGATAAGCAAACGCAGACCCAGCTGATCAACGGGCGTCTGGCGATTGCGCGCCTGGTGCTCAATGCTAACGGTGACTGCGACTACGCGATCATTCCGGCAGTGGTGGCCGATAAAATTGCCCAGCGCGATGCCGACAGCATCGTGTTAAACAGCGCGCTCAGCCAGGAAGAGCAGGACGAAGACGATCCGTACGCGGACTTCAAAATCCCTGACGATTTGATGTGGTAAACCGCATTCAGAACGGGGCGGCGTGACGGGCGTTAACCGGCTCGCCGCTCACGGGATGAATAAAATTCAGCTCGCTGGCATGCAGCATCAGCCGGGGCGTTTCTTCAGCGCCCGGCACGTCAAGACCGCCATACAGATCGCAGCCCAGAATAGGGTGCCCCAGCTGCTGGCAGTGAATACGCAGCTGATGGGTTCGCCCGGTCTCCGGGATCAGTTTCACCCGCGTTAACGGCAGCCCCGTCCTCTGATAAAACCGTTCCACAACCCGATAGCGGGAGCGGGCGGGTTTACCGGTGATGGCGCAGATCGACATCAGCGGGAACAGCGCCGGGTCTTTGGCAATCGGCGCATCAATTACACCTTCGTCATTTTCCACATGTCCGCAAAGCAGGGCGCTGTAGGCTTTCTCCACGCTGCGCTGGCTGAACTGCTGGCACAGCGCCGCGTTGATGGCTTTATTGCGCGCAACCACCATCAGCCCGGACGTGCCAAAATCCAGACGGTGCACCAGCGTGCAGCCGGGGAACGTCTGAACCAGACGATAATGGACGGAATCAAGGTTTTGCGGATTTTTGCCCGAGAGGCTGAGCAGGCCGGAAGGCTTATCGATCAGCAGCAGATGTTCGTCCTGCCAGAGAATTTCGATCTCATCGAGACAAGGTGGGGCAATAAAGTTATCGACGATTACAGACATCAGGCCGCCCGGCTGGAGAGTGGGAGCGGATGATAACGAAATGCGGGGAAAAGAAAAACCCTCCCACCGGGCGGTGAGAGGGTGAAGTCTTACGCTGCAACCAGGCTGTCGATTGCGGCTTTCGCGTCGGTCTGCGCTTTGGTCGCCACTTCCGGACCGTAAGCGATACCTTCCGCGAACACGAAGTTCACGTCAGTGATGCCGATGAAGCCCAGGAACAGGCTCAGGTACGGCGCAACCAGGTCGGTTGGGGTATCTTTATGGATGCCACCGCGGCTGGTCAGGACGATCGCACGTTTACCTTTCACCAGACCTTCCGGGCCGTTCTCGGTGTAACGGAAGGTTACGCCAGCGCGCGCTACCAGGTCGAAGTAGTTCTTCAGCTGGGTTGGAATGTTGAAGTTGTACATTGGGGCGTTGATGACGATAACGTCGTGCGCCTGCAGCTCAGCAATCAGTTCGTCGGACAGGGCCAGCGCTTCCTGCTGACGTGGAGACAGCGGTGCATCGCTTGGGCGCAGTGCACCAACCAGCTCACCGTCCAGCACAGGAATTGGGTTTGCAGCCAGGTCACGCACGGTGATTTCGTCAGCAGAATGCTGTTCACGCCACTGTTCAACGAAGTAATCAGACAGCTGACCAGACTGAGAGTACCCTGCCAGAATACTGGATTTCAAAACTAATACTTTGCTCATGGGTGATTCCTGTTGTTGCATTTGATTGAAGGGGGTTGCCCCGTTGCTTGTTGACACTCTATTCACAATCCTGCCACAGAGATAGCGCAATATATCGAAGCCTATGTTCGAATTTTTTGAATAAGGCGCGAAAGGCGCCGATGTGATACTCTATAGCAATCATTAAAAAGAGAGTTTATCAGGGCGTGTACTGCCCTTTAACGCTATGACAGAACAACAAAAATTCACCTTCCCGATGCTCCTGCAACAGCTTGATCCTCTGACGCTGCGCGATAAACAGCGCTTTGCCCGCCGCCTGCACGGTGTGAAGAAGGTTAAAAATCCTGATGCACAACAGGCCATTTACCAGGAGATGGCGAAAGAGATTGAACAGGCGGCAGGGAAAGTTGTGCTGCGCGAAGCCGCACGTCCGGCGATTACCTACCCGGAAAACCTGCCCGTCAGCCAGAAGAAACAGGACATTCTCGAGGCCGTACGCGACCACCAGGTGGTGATTGTCGCGGGGGAAACCGGTTCGGGGAAAACCACCCAGCTGCCGAAAATCTGTATGGAGCTGGGCCGCGGGATCAAAGGCCTGATTGGCCACACCCAGCCGCGTCGTCTGGCGGCGCGCACCGTTGCCAACCGTATTGCCGAAGAGCTGCAGACGGAGCCGGGCGGCTGCATCGGCTATAAGGTGCGATTCAGCGACCACGTTAGCGATAACACCATGGTCAAGCTGATGACCGACGGTATTCTGCTGGCGGAAATTCAGCAGGATCGCCTGCTGATGCAGTATGACACCATCATCATTGACGAAGCGCACGAGCGTAGCCTGAACATCGACTTCCTGCTCGGCTACCTGAAAGAGCTGCTGCCGCGTCGCCCGGATCTGAAAGTTATCATTACCTCCGCGACCATCGACCCGGAGCGCTTCTCGAAGCACTTCAACAATGCGCCGATTATCGAAGTCTCTGGTCGTACCTATCCGGTCGAGGTGCGCTATCGCCCGATTGTGGAAGAGGCGGATGATACCGAGCGCGACCAGCTGCAGGCCATCTTCGATGCCGTCGACGAGCTGGGTAATGAAAGCGCTGGCGACATTCTGATCTTCATGAGCGGCGAGCGCGAAATTCGCGATACCGCCGATGCGCTCAGCAAGCGCGACCTGCGCCACACCGAGATCCTGCCGCTGTATGCCCGCCTGTCCAACAGCGAACAGAACCGCGTCTTCCAGCCGCACAGCGGACGCCGCATCGTCCTGGCGACCAACGTGGCGGAAACCTCGCTGACCGTGCCGGGCATTAAATACGTGATCGATCCGGGTACGGCGCGCATCAGCCGCTACAGCTACCGCACCAAGGTCCAGCGGTTGCCGATTGAGCCCGTTTCGCAGGCGTCTGCTAACCAGCGTAAGGGCCGCTGCGGCCGCGTGTCTGAAGGGATCTGTATTCGTCTCTATTCCGAAGATGATTTCCTGTCGCGTCCGGAATTTACCGACCCGGAAATTCTGCGCACCAACCTGGCGTCCGTTATCCTGCAGATGACCGCCCTGGGACTGGGCGACATCGCGGCGTTCCCGTTCGTCGAAGCGCCGGACAAACGCAACATTCAGGACGGCGTACGTCTGCTGGAAGAGCTCGGAGCGATCACCACCGACGAGCAGGCGACGGTCTATAAGCTGACGCCGCTGGGCCGCCAGCTCAGCCAGCTGCCGGTGGATCCGCGCCTGGCCCGTATGGTGCTGGAAGCGCAAAAGCGCGGCTGCGTGCGCGAGGCGATGATCATTACCTCGGCGCTCTCCATTCAGGATCCGCGCGAGCGTCCGATGGACAAACAGCAGGCGTCGGACGAAAAGCACCGTCGCTTCCACGACAAAGAGTCCGATTTCCTCGCCTTTGTGAACCTGTGGAACTATCTCGGCGAGCAGCAGAAAGCGCTCTCCTCAAACCAGTTCCGCCGCCAGTGCCGGGTGGATTTCCTCAACTACCTGCGCGTGCGCGAGTGGCAGGATATCTACACCCAGCTGCGCCAGGTGGTGAAAGAGCTGGGCATTCCGGTCAACAGCGAACCGGCGGAGTACCGCGAAATTCATATCGCGCTGCTGACCGGCCTGCTGTCCCACATTGGGATGAAGGACGCCGAAAAGCAGGAGTATACCGGCGCGCGTAACGCCCGTTTCTCCATCTTCCCGGGTTCCGGCTTGTTCAGGAAGCCGCCGAAATGGACCATGGTTGCGGAGCTGGTGGAAACCAGCCGCCTGTGGGGGCGCATTGCCGCACGTATCGATCCGGAATGGGTGGAGCCGGTGGCGCAGCACCTGCTTAAGCGCTCGTACAGTGAACCGCACTGGGAGCGCGCGCAGGGCGCGGTGATGGCGACCGAGAAAGTGACCGTTTACGGCCTGCCGGTGGTCGCCGCGCGTAAGGTCAACTACAGCCAGATTGACCCTGCGCTCAGTCGCGAGCTGTTTATCCGCCACGCGCTGGTGGAGGGCGACTGGCAGACGCGCCACGCCTTCTTCCGTGAAAACCTGAAGCTGCGCGCCGAAGTGGAGGAGCTGGAGCACAAGTCCCGCCGCCGCGACATTCTGGTGGACGACGAGGCGCTGTTTGAGTTTTACGATCAGCGTATCAGCCACGATGTTATCTCTGCCCGCCACTTCGACAGCTGGTGGAAGAAGGCCAGCAAAGAGACGCCGGACCTGCTCAACTTCGAAAAGAGCATGCTGATTAAAGAGGGGGCGGAGTCGGTCAGCAAGCTCGACTACCCGAACTTCTGGCATCAGGGCAACCTCAAGCTGCGTCTGACCTATCAGTTTGAGCCGGGGGCAGACGCGGACGGCGTGACCGTCCACATTCCGCTGCCGCTGTTAAACCAGGTGGACGAGAGCGGGTTCGAGTGGCAAATCCCTGGCCTGCGCCGCGAGCTGGTGATTGCGCTGATCAAATCCCTGCCGAAACCGGTGCGCCGCAACTTTGTACCTGCGCCAAACTACGCGGAAGCGTTTTTGGGCCGCGTCACGCCGCTGGAGCTGCCGCTGCTGGACGCGCTGGAGCGTGAATTCCGCCGCATGACTGGCACCACCATCGACCGCGACGACTGGAACTGGGATCAGGTGCCCGATCACCTGAAAATCAGCTTCCGCGTGGTGGACGATAAAAATAAAAAGCTGCTGGAAGGGCGTTCCCTGAGCGAGCTGAAAGAGGCGCTGAAAGGCAAAGTCCAGGAGACGCTCTCTGCGGTGGCGGACGACGGCATCGAGCAGAGCGGGCTGCACATCTGGAGCTTTGGCCAACTTCCGGAAAGCTACGAGCAGAAGCGCGGCAACTATAAGGTGAAAGCCTGGCCTGCGCTGGTGGACGAGCGCGACAGCGTGGCGATCAAACTGTTTGATAACCCGCAGGAACAGCAGCAGATGATGTGGCGTGGGCTGC
Source organism: Enterobacter sp. C6 (assembly GCF_008122455.1). Lineage (NCBI taxonomy): Bacteria > Pseudomonadati > Pseudomonadota > Gammaproteobacteria > Enterobacterales > Enterobacteriaceae > Enterobacter > Enterobacter sp. C6. Next base: position 4,859 of record NZ_QPFW01000165.1, on the reverse strand, counting down.
GTCGCCTGCTGCTGCTCAACATCCCGTCGCCGATCAAGTATCTGCACGAGAAGCTGCCGAACAAGGCCAAGCTGGGGCTCTACTTTAACCCGTACGGCAAGGTGCTGGATCTGATTGACGACTGCATCTCCTGCGGCGTGGACAAACTCATTCACGAGGCGGGCGGTCCGGTCTGGACGGAAGAGGGCTTTGCTCAGCTTCATGAAAAGGTGCGCGCGGAGCTGAACGACACCGTGGTGGAGATTGCCAAACAGGTCGAGCAGATCCTCACCGCCGTGTTCAACATCAACAAGCGCCTGAAGGGGCGCGTGGATATGACCATGGCGCTGGGGCTGTCTGACGTGAAGGCGCAGATGGCGGGGTTGGTTTACCGCGGCTTTGTCACCGGCAACGGCTTTAATCGTTTGGGTGATACGCTGCGCTATCTGCAGGCGATTGAAAAACGTCTGGAGAAAATGGCGGTCGATCCGCACCGCGATCGCGCGCAGATGTTGAAAGTGGAGAGCGTGCAGCAGGCGTGGCAGCAGTGGCTCAACAAGCTGCCGCCAGCGCGTCGCGACGATGAAGACGTGCAGGCGATCCGCTGGATGATCGAAGAGCTGCGCGTCAGCTTCTTTGCCCAGCAGCTCGGTACGCCGTATCCGATTTCGGATAAACGTATCCTGCAGGCGATGGAGCAGATTTCCGGTTAAAACCCGGTTTTCTCCCTCTCCCTGTGGGAGAGGGCCGGGGTGAGGGCATCAGCCCGCACATTTTTTCACCCGTTCACCATTGCCAGCGTAAACCCATCCCATCCCTTAATCCCCACCGTTTGCAGCGCGGTGGCGGTTAAGCGCGGATTATCTCCAGTCATCTCAATAAACCGACGCACGCCCAGCACGCGCGCGTCGTCGCTTTGCCCGTTAATGACTTCGCCGTCGCGCACCACGTTATCGCCAATGATTATCGTGCCGGGACGGGAATAGTGCAGAGCCCACTCCAGGTAGCCGGGATTGTTTGGCTTATCGGCATCGATAAAGATCAGGTCGAACGCTGGAACGTCACCGAAATTCTCCAGCGAGCTCAGGGCCGGGCCTTCAATTAATTCAATACGTTCGTTTAGCCCCGCGAGATGAATATTCTGGCGCGCAACGCTGGCATGCGCGGGATCGGCCTCAAGCGTAATCAGCTTTCCGTCCGGCGGCAGGGCGCGCGCCATCCAGATAGCGCTGTAGGCACCCAGCGTCCCGATCTCAAGAATGCGCCTTGCCTGCGTCATGCGCACGAACAGCGCCAGCAGCTGCCCCTGATTGGCCGCTACGTCGTGCTCGGGCAGCCCGGCGCGCTTGTTGTTTTCCAGTACCTGATGAAGTACATCATCGTCAGGAATAAGCGAAGAAATCATGTAATTATCTACTGCAGACCATTGTTGTTGCATAGATTGACTCCTTGGGAGGGATTGCCGGGTGGCGGCTGCGCCTTACCCGGCCTACAGGGCGAAATGTAGGCCCGGTAAGCGAAGCGCCACCGGGCAGGTTTTCAGGCACTGACCCAGCCGCCGCCCAGCGCTTTATACAAATCAATCTGCGCCAGCAGCAGGTTATTTTTCGCCTGCACCACGCTGGTCTGAACCGAGAACAGCGTGCGCTGCGCGTCCAGCACGTCCAGATAGGATGAATAACCGTTGCGATAGCGATTCTGCGCAATGCGCAGCGTCTCCTGGGCCACATCCTGCTGGGCAAGCAGTTCCGTCAGCTGTTCCTGATAGCGACTTATCGCATCAAGGCTGTTGTTCACTTCGGCAAACGCGTTACGCACGGTTTTTTCATAGGCGTACAGCGCCTGGTTCCGCTGGGACTGGGAAATATCCACCTGCGCATTCAGCGCCTGGCGGTTCAGCAGCGGGGCGAGAATACTGCCCCCGACGCTCCAGAGCTGAAGCGGGTTGTCCAGCAGGCCTGAAAGGGTGCGATCCTGAACCGATCCGGTGGCGGTCAGGTTGATCGACGGCAGCAGGCTGGCGCGTGAGGCGGCAAGCGAGGCGTCTGCCGCAACCAGCTGTCGTTCGGCCTGAACGATATCCGGTCGACGATTCAGGAGCGTAGAAGGCAGCTGCGACGGCAGCTTCAGCGGCGTCAGCGCCGCAAAGCTTTCGCTGCGTGCCACCGCGCCGGGATTGCTTCCCAGCAGCAGGCTCAGGGCATTCTCCTGCTGCGCAATCTGGTGCTGCAGCACGGGCACCTGCGCCCGCGTTGAGCGAAGTTCGGAATCCGACTGCATCAGCTCCAGACGCGAGCTGTAGCCCGTCTCAAACTGACGTTTCGCAAGGTTAAATGCCTCTTCGCGCGATTTCAGAGTGGACTCCGTCACGCGCAGCTGTTCGTCAAGCGAGAGCAGGGTGACATAGCCGGATGCAACGGAAGACGCGACGGTCAAATCCGCGGCGGCAGCGGCGGCTTTTTGCGCCTCCAGCGAGGCTTCGGCGGCATTGGCCGTGCTGCGGTTGACGCCCCAGATATCAACGTCATAGCTCGCCGTCAGGCTCCCTCTGTACAGCGTGCCGTAGACCGGCAGCCCGGTCGCGGCTGATTGCGAGCGGGCGCGCGTCCCCGTTACGCCCGCGTCAAGCGAAGGAAACAGGCTGCCGTCGGCCGCGAAGACCCGCGCCTGATACTCGTTAATTCGTTCGCGGGCGATCAGCACGTCGCTGTTATTCTTAAGCGCCTGATCCACATAGCGGTTGAGGTTGTTGTCATGGAAATTGCGCCACCAGAGCTGCTCCGCCGGGCTGGCAGGGCCGGCGTCAGCTCGCCACTGGGTGGGGATGTGCAGCGTCGGCTGCGCCGGTTTGACGTCGACGGACTGGCACCCGGCCAGCATGACCGCTGCCACCAGCGCGGCTATCGGGCGAAGGATCATTTCTTCGCCTCCCGCGTATCAATGGTCACCTGTACCGACATACCCGGACGCAGCAGCGCGGAATCTTCTGGCTTGCCGAGCACCTCGATGCGCACCGGGATACGCTGGGCTATTTTGACAAAGTTGCCGGTGGCGTTGTCCGGCGTGATGGCGCTGAATTCAACCCCGGTTGCAGGCGAAATGCTCTCCACGCGGCCCTGATACGCTTTGTCGTTCAGGGCATCGACGGTGAATTTGACAGGCTGACCGACGCGTAGCTCCGCAAGCTGGGTCTCTTTAATATTGGCAATGACCCAGTGCTGAGGCGGCACAAGGGTGGTGAGATGGGTCCCGGCGGTCACATACGCCCCGAGACGCACGGCGATCTGGCCGAGCTGACCGTCACGCGGCGCCACAATCCGGGTGTTTTGCAGGTCAATCTGCGCCAGCTCCAGCGCCGCTTTTGCGTTTTCAACATCCGCCTCCAGCGCACCGCGATTGACAATCACCGTCTGCAGATCCTGACGCGACATCTCAAGGGCAGCTTTCGCCTGGTCGATGTCGGCGCTACCCTGAGCGGCACTGGCCAGCGCCGCGTCGCGCTCGCGAATGGAAAGCGAGCCGTCAGACGTCAGCTCTTTCACCCGCTTTAAATCCGCCTGGCTTTTCAGGCTCTGGGCACGGGCATTTTTCAGCGCCGCGTCATTTTTTGCGATCGTTGCTTCGGCGCTTTTACGCTGCTGCAGGTTGTTATTGAGGGCGGCAATTTTCATCGCCAGCTGTGCCTCGGCCTGATGCACGCGCTGACGATAAATGCGGTCATCAATCTGCAGCAGCAGGTCGCCTTTTTTGACCTGCACAAAGTCCTGAACCTTCACCTCGGTGATATAGCCATTCACCTGGGGGCTGATAAACGTCGTCTGGCCACGCACGTAGGCGTTATCGGTAAACTGCGCGTGGCGGGTGAACGGCGGCAGCTGCCACGCATAAAGGATCACCAGTACGCCGACAATACCGATGGCAGCGGCGGTGAAAACGGAAACAATGCGCACATTTTTGCGGGTGTTGGCCTGCTCTTTGGCGGCATCCTGCTGACTCATAAACTCTCCAGAAATATTTTAATTATTTGTTGCCGGTGGCGTTCTTCAGCGCCAGACGGGCAGTGATGCGCAGGCGCAGCAAGCGCCATAAAATCCAGACCAGCGTGGCGGCAGCGATGCTCGCCGTCAGCAGATAAGTATCGTTGTAAGCCAGAATATTCGCCTCCAGCGCGGTCACCGTTTGCAGCTGCGTTATCGCCTGGGTTCCCAGTAGCGCGCTGTCGCCAATCAGGCTTTTATACATCTGGGTATAAAGTTGAATTCGCTCGTTGACCAGCGGGTTGAGCGTGGTGAGCTGGTCCGCCAGCAGGCTGGAGTGGTACTTCTCGCGCCAGGTCTGGAAGGTGCCGAGGATCGCGGAACCCAGCAGGCCGCCGAGGTTCTGGCTCATGCCAAACATCACCGAGAAGCTGACCAGGTTACGCGGGTCGGCGATCACCCCGCCAATGGCGGCCAGCATGGCGGGCGCCAGGAAGAAGGCGCTGCCGAAGCCCAGCAGGAACTGGCTCAACATCAGCTGATCCGGCCGGGTCAGGTTGTTGGACTGGCTGTCCAGCAGCGAGGCAACAATCATCAGGGCCAGAGAGGTGATGATTGGCCACGCCAGTTTCGTCGGCTTGATGGTGAGACAGCTGGTGACGATCCCGCAGACGATCCCGGCGAAAATGGACCACGCCAGGTGGGTCATCTGCTCATTCTGTAATCCCACGTACTGCAGCCAGCCGATGACGCCGGTGTTTTGCTCTGCCAGCACGATACGGATCAGCAGCATGATCAGCCCCAGACGGACGATGCTGCCGCTCGACAGCCAGCGGGTGTTCAGCAGCGGGTTGCTGCGGTTATGTTCAAAGACGATGGCTGCGACAATCAGCACCAGCGATA
>NZ_QPFW01000164.1:0-16170 GCF_008122455.1 Enterobacter sp. C6 | reverse complement strand
GGCTCGGAGCCAGAAACGCAGGCGCTGTGCCAGCTTATCCATAAGATCCACCCCGCCTGGGTTGTCTCCTTCCACGATCCGCTGGCCTGCATTGAAGATCCGCGTCACTCCGACCTGGGCGCGTGGCTGGCACAGGCTTTCGCCCTGCCGCTCGTCACCAGCGTGGGGTATGAAACACCCGGATCATTCGGAAGCTGGTGCGCCGATTTGAGCCTGCCCTGCATCACCGCTGAATTCCCGCCGATATCCTCCGACGAAGCCAGCGAAATTTACCTAAAAGCGATGATGGAGCTTCTGCGCTGGCAGCCTCAGAGATGAAGCACGCCGCTGGTAAATTTAAGGGCCGGTGAAACGTCAACCGCCAGCCACGTCGGGCCATCCAGATCGGCGAAACGAACCTGGTTGACCAGCGGCAGCGCCGCGCCGATCGCCCGGGAGGTGCAAAGCATGCATCCCAGCATCAGGGCGAACCCCTGCGCCCGGGCTTCCGCTGCCAGGGCCAGGGCTTCTGTCAGTCCGCCTGCCTTGTCGAGCTTGATATTGACCATCTCATAGCAGCCCTTAAGCTCGCTCAAATTTTCGCGGGTGTGGCAGCTTTCATCTGCGCACACGGGCAACGGATGGATAAAATTCTTCAGAGCTGCATCCTCTTTTACCGGCAGAGGCTGCTCCAGCATCGCTACGCCCAGATCGGCCAGCAGCTGGCATCGCGCGGCCAGCCCCTCGGGATGCCACGACTCGTTGGCGTCAACAATCAGCGTGGCTGAGGGTACCGCCGAGCGAATAGCGACCATCCGCTCGCTGATCAGACGATCGTCGAGCTTCACTTTTAACAGCGTGGCCCCGGCGTCATAGAGCGCTTTTGCGCTGGCGGCCATTTGCTCCGGCTCACCAATCACGACCGTCTGCGCCGTCACGACGGTCTCCGGCACGACCACACTCAGCAAGGACGTCAACGATTTTTGCTGCTTAGCGGCTTCAAGGCTCCAGAGCGCACAGTCGATGGCGTTGCGCGCCGCCCCGGCGGGTAAACGCTGCTGTAACGCCTCGCGCGTGAGCCCTTTTTGCAGGTCAGGCACCAGGGTCATGATCTGCGCCATCACCGACGCAGGACTTTCTCCGTAGCGCGGGTAAGGCGTACATTCCCCGACGCCTTTCATACCCTCTTCTTCGATTTCAACTACGACCACGCTGGCTTCACTTCGGCTGCCGCGGGAGATCACAAACGGGGTATGCAATGGCCAGGCTTCTTCATAGACCTTAACGCTTCTCATCACTGACTCCTTGCGGCCCGGTAAGGCGAAAAATTTGGTTTGCCGTGTTATCCGCTGATGGCATACACTAGCCCCGACGTTAACTATATGTAAACAGGAAGATATCTATGTCACAACTCGTTCATTTCCAGGGCAACCCGGTTGCTGTAGCAGGTTCCATTCCGCAGGCTGGCAGCAAAGCGCAGGCTTTTACTCTGGTGGCTAAAGATCTGTCTGACGTCACACTGGCTCAGTTTGCGGGCAAACGCAAAGTACTGAACATTTTCCCAAGCATTGATACCGGCGTTTGTGCCGCATCCGTGCGTAAATTCAACCAGCTGGCGACTGAAATGGACAACACCGTTGTGCTGTGCATTTCCGCTGACCTGCCGTTTGCCCAGTCCCGTTTCTGCGGTGCCGAAGGCCTGAGCAACGTTATTACCCTCTCCACCCTGCGCAGCGCAGATTTCCTCGAGAAATATGGCGTCAGCATTGCTGAAGGCCCATTGAAGGGTCTGGCAGCACGTGCTGTACTGGTTCTGGATGAAAACGACACCGTCGTCTTCAGCGAACTGGTTAACGAAATCACCACCGAGCCGGACTACACTGCCGCGCTGGACGTGCTGAAAGCATAATAAGTCCTTAGCATTCTATACAACTTATTCTCAACCTCGCTACGGCGGGGTTTTTTATTACTTCAGAGCTGAATCGTTAAAGCTTAAATGCTCGTAAGTCACATTAATCATGCAATAACTTAGGCAATATGTAACATGAGCGTGATCAATAACGCATAATAATCGTTAAAATTCCCTATTTTCATCCCCAGTGAAGCACATCACATTTCCCTTTTTGTCTAAACATTAGATTTGCTTACGAAAGAAAATAATCGTTTCAGCAAAAAGGATAATATATGAAGATTAAATTCGCTTTTACGCTCCTTGCGGTCCTGATTTCTGGTCATGCTGCGGCTAAAACCTGGGTGCTGACAAGCGCTGAAAGCAGCGTAGAGAAAGGAAACTGGAAGATTTCCAGTGACGAGCTGAAAGTTAAGGATCAAACGTTCAGCATTGAGCAAAAAGTCTTACATGGCGGCAAGCAGGAAGGCAGCAAAGTCATCATTATTAGCAGCAAAGATGGCCTCACCATCACCCTGAGCCCGACCCGCGGGATGAACCTTCTGCACGTAGAAGGCTTTGGCACCAGACTGGGTTGGAATTCCCCCGTCAAAGAGGTCGTTAATCCGGCTTATATCAATCTTGAAAGCCGCAACGGTCTCGGCTGGCTGGATGGTTTCAACGAGATGATGGTGCGCTGTGGCTATGAGTGGACAGGGCACCCGGTCACCGCGGACGGGCAAATTTACACCCTGCATGGCAGAGCCGGTAATACACCGGTATCGCAGGTAGAGGTCGAGGTTGCGGATGCCGCTCCGCATGAGATCCGCGTTCGGGGTTTGATCAAAGAGAGCACGTTTAAAAAAGCGGATCTGCAAACCATGACCGAACTGCGCTACGTCCCCGGAACCAACCAGTTCAGCCTGCATGATGTTCTGACCAACCATGCAGATTACCCTCATGATTACCAAATCATCTATCACAGCAACTTCGGCACGCCAATCCTCGAAGAAGGCGCCCGATTCCTTGCGCCTGCGGTGAGCGTGAGCCCATTCAATGACTACGCCAAAGCGGGCGTTAACGACTGGCAAACCTACGCCGGGCCGACAAAAGGCTTTGATGAGATGGTCTTTAACATTAAACCGCTCGCAGACAATAACCACGAAACGCTCGCGGCAGTGGTCAATAAAGCCGGAGATAAAGGCGCATCAATCCAGTTTGATACGCGCCAGCTGCCCGTGCTGACCTTATGGAAAAATACCGACACGCTGAAGCAGGGTTATGTCACGGGCATCGAACCGGGTACCAGCTACGCCTACCCCGTGACGATTGAACGCGAGCAGAAGCGGGTTAAGCAGCTGGAGCCAGGCGCCAGCGCGCAGTTCGATCTGACCTATACCCTGCTGCACAGCCCGCAGCAGGTGAAAGACGTCGAAAGCAGGATTGCGTCGATTCAGGGAGAGACAAAAACAGAAATCGTTAACACGCCGATGGCGAAGGAATAAACGTAAAGTAAAAAGCCTCTTTGCAGAGGCTTTTTTGTTATTCGTCACCTTTCTTATGATTCAAACCGTACTCACGCAGCTTATTCGCGATCGCGGTGTGCGAGACGCCAAGACGTTTTGCCAGCTTGCGGGTGCTGGGATAGCTGCGGTACAGCTGCGTCAGCACAGAACGCTCGAAACGGCTGGTGATATCGTCCAGCGACCCTTCCATCGCCTCTTCGCCTACCGATACCGTTCCGGCATCGTAATCCGGCAGCAGGATATCCTGCGGGCGCAGCTCATACCCTTCAAGCTGGGTCAGCGCGCGATATACGGCGTTTTTGAGCTGACGAATGTTGCCCGGCCAGCCGTAGCGCATGAGCACCGTGCCAAGATCGGCAGACAGTTTCGGACGCGGCACCCCCTGCTCGTCGGCAAAGCGGGCGACGAACAGCTCCGTAAGCGGCATGATGTCCTGGGGGCAATCGCGCAGCGGCGGAATATTCAGCGTCAGGACGTTGAGGCGGTAATAGAGATCTTCGCGGAAGATCCCCTTTTGCACCAGTTCAACCAGGTTTTTCTGGGTGGCGCAAATGACGCGCACGTCCACATGCACTTCGTGATCCTCACCGACGCGGCGGAACGTTCCGTCGTTCAGGAAACGCAGCAGCTTAGCCTGCATACGCGGCGACATTTCGCCGATTTCGTCCAGCAGCACCGAGCCGCCGTTAGCCTGCTCGAAGAACCCTTTCTTGCCTTCCGGCGCGTGACCAAACAGCTCGCTTTCAACGGCATCTTCCGGAATAGAGGCGCAGTTAAGTGCCAGATAAGGTTTGGCTGCACGCGGACTCGCCTGATGCACGGCGTGAGCCAGCAGGTCTTTCCCGGTGCCGGTATCCCCGGTAATCAGCAGCGGCGCGGTCAGGCTTGCAAGCTTGCGCGCCTGATCAACCACATGGCGCATTTTCGGGCTGACGGCGATAATCTGGCTGAATGCGCCAACGTCCTGACTGGAGAGGTTTTGCAGCTGGCGACCCATGCGTAACGTCGAGCGCAGCATGATCACTGCCCCGGTCAACACGCGAGTATTCCCTTCCCCTTTCAGATAGACCGGCGTGATCTCCATCAGGAAATTCTGTCCGTTAATCACCACATGCTCGCTAAGCGTGTTCTGCGGATTGCTGTCCAGCCAGCGCTGGAAGTTAAAGCCGGGGATCAGCTGCGCGGCGTTATGATTGCTGAGCTTCTCCTGACTCTGCGCGAACAGCTGGCAGCTCGCGTGGTTAACGCGCTCAACTTTGCTCTTCAAATCCAGGGAGAGGAACGGCTCGGGCATGGCTTCCAGCAGCGCGCTCAGGGCCAGGTGCTCACGCTCAGAGGGCATCCAGGGAATGGTGCGTACATCCGTAACGCCAGCGATACGGCGGATTTCCGCCATCAGGCTGCTGAAGGTATTAAATTCAATTTCGGCAAAATTGAGGTAAATTCGCCCGACAGGATCGATCTCAATGCCACGTAAATCAATGCTACGTAAAACAAGAAGATCGAGTAATTCGCGGGTCAGACCGAGACGGTCTTCACAGAAGACTTCAAGACGCATGGGAAATTCACCGTTTTAAGCCAATAACAGTAAAATGATATGTCAGAACACGGTGATCCGGAAGATGGCTGTCAACAAATATTGACAGCCAGCACGATTAGTGAACAAAACCTCACGGAGTCGGTTTTTTATTGAGCGTCTCTTTGAGCTGGCCGATCAGCTCACGCCTGAAATCCCCCAGCCGGGGCTTATCGCCATCAATCCACGGCAGCGGACGGCAGACCTCCATCGCTTTAATTCCCAAACGCGCCGTTAATAATCCCGCGCCGATACCCTGAGCGGCACGGGCAGAAAGACGCGCCGCCAGATCCTGTGACATCCAGTCCATGCCCACTTCGCGCACCAGCTCACTCGCCCCGGCGAACGCGATATTGAGCAGGACCAGTTTGAACAGTCTGAGCCGACTGTAGTAACCCAGCTCTATGCCGTAAAGGTTCGCAATACGGTTGATCAGGCGCAGGTTACGCCAGGCGATAAAGGCCATATCGACCAGCGCCAGCGGGCTCACGGCAATCATCAGGGTGGATTCCGCCGCAGAGCGGCTGATCTCGCGTCGCGCCTGGGCATCCAGCACCGGCTGAACCATATGGGAGTAGAGCGTCACCACTTCCCGGTCATTCTGGGTTTCATGGATGGCGGCATACCAGCGCTGAAGCGCCGGATGCGACTGATCGATTCCGGCCTGGCTGGCCAGCTTTTCACAGAACGCGCGACCTTTCCCGGTGCCGTGGCTGTGTAGCAGATCCCGCGCTTCATCACGCTCGTGCGCGCGCTGGCGCAAACGCCAGAGCCGACGCCACTCGGTGGCAACCGACCCGATGCCCGCCCCCACAATCAGCGCGCCCGCGGCACATCCGCCCAGCGCGACCCAGTCCTGAGTATGCCAGGCATTCATCGTCCACTGCACGCCCTGCCCAACCACGCTTACGCCAAACAGCGCCAGACCGGCGGTGACCATCTTGCGCCACAGACTGCGTTTTGGACGCAGAGCAGCTTCCACAACCGCCTCCGCCGGTCCTTCTTCGACGCCAGGCTCCTCAGTCAGGGCCGGGGCAAAGTTATCCGCCTGCGTGCCGCTGAACGTCTGCGAGGTTTTGAACGCCTCCTGAGGATCCTTCTCAAGCGTTCCGGTAAAGTCTATGCGCGGTTTTAACGGTTCCGTCATCGCAATTTATCTCCAATCAAAAACTCCAGCGCCGCATCCAGACGGATGTGTGGTAATGGCCTGTCGACGCTCATTGCCTGCGGGCGGAAGGCTTCAAACTGGAAGCCCTGGTTCTGCCAGAAGGCCTGACCCGGCAGCCGCGCAGGCACTTCGCCCGGATACACGGTAAGCGGTTCACCGTCGCTGAGCCGGTTCCCGCGTAATGCCGGTATTTTCTCACCGTTAAGGTCAATCAGCCCGCTTTGCGTCGCCTGCACGGACGCGAGACCAAGGCAATCCATGCCGATCCCTTCGAAGGCGGCGTTTTGCCAGGCGTCCTGCACCAGCTGCTGCAGCAGCGACACCATATTGGCATGCTGGTCGACCGTGACGTGATCGGCCTTCGTGGCCGCAAAGAGCAGTTTATCGATTACCGGTGAGAACAGACGGCGAAACAGCGTCCGCTGCCCGTAGTGAAAACTTTGCATCAGCTGCGTCAGCGCAAGGCGCATATCGTTGAAGGCCTGTGGCCCGCTGTTAAGCGGCTGCAGACAATCCACCAGCACAATCTGGCGGTCAAATCGCAAAAAGTGGTTTTTATAGAATCCCTTGACCACTTTTTCACAGTAGTAATGGTAACGCTCACGCAGCATCCCGGCGTTAGTGTGCTTATCCGCCTGCGCCAGCGTCGACTCGCCCACCCCGTCCACATCCGGCCAGGGGAAGAACTGAAGCGCAGGCGCGCCCGCTAAATCACCCGGCAGAACAAATCGCCCCGGCTGAATGAAGTGTAACCCTTCCTGCTTGCACTGGTGCAAATACGCCGTCCAGGCGTCGGCAATGGCCGCCAGGCGGTTTTCATCGGCCGGCGCAAGCGGGTCCAGACCTTCGCACAGCTGTCGCCATTTGGCCGACCACCCGGCGCGCTGCCCCTGCAACAGGCCCGTCATCTGGCGGGACCAGCTAAGGTAATCCTGCGCCAGCATCGGCAGGTCGAGCAGCCATTCGCCAGGGTAATCGACGATTTCCAGGTACAGCGTGGAGGTATCCTTGAAGTGGCGCATCAGGGATTCATTCGAGCGAAAACGCAGCGCGAGGCGAATTTCACTGACCCCTCGCGTCGGCGTCGGCCAGGTGGGCGGATCGCCATAGAGCTGCGCCAGCCCTTCGTCATAGGTAAAACGTGGAATACCAAAATCCCGCTGTGGGACGCGCTTCACGCCCAGCAGGCGTTCTTCCCGCACCGCGCTAAGCAACGGCAGACGCGCCCCGGCGTGCAGGTTCAGGAGCTGGTTTACCATCGCGGTGATAAACGCCGTCTTACCGCTGCGGCTCAGCCCCGTCACGGCCAGACGCAGATGACGGTCAACGCCACGGTTCACCAGTGAATTGATTTCGTTCTTAAGTCGCTTCATCGCCGTCCTTCGTTGCCTGGAAGCCTTGAATGCATGGCTTCAGAATACAATAAATGGGGGCAGATCGTTGATTATCAATTCTTATTTATTGCTATTGCCGTTTTCTCTCCAGTAAGATGAACGGCATTGCTGTCAGTCCGGAGTGAGTAAGGTGTATGTCACCCACCATCTATGATATCGCACGGGTTGCGGGCGTATCGAAATCAACCGTTTCCCGCGTTCTGAATAAACAAACGAATATTTCTCCCGAAGCACGTGACAAAGTGCTGAAGGCGATTGACGAATTAAATTATCAACCCAACAAACTGGCTCGCGCCCTGACCTCTTCAGGCTTCGATGCCATTATGGTTATTTCGACCCGTTCAACCAAAACCACTGCCGGTAATCCCTTTTTCTCCGATGTCCTTCATGCCATTACGGCTAAAGCGGAAGAAGAAGGGTTTGATGTTATTTTGCAAACCTCAAAAAGCAGCGAAGACGATCTGCTGAAATGTGTAAGTAAAATAAAGCAGAAAATGATCAAAGGGATCATTATGCTGAGTTCACCCGCAAATGAATCCTTTTTCACCACGCTGGATGCATATGGCGTACCGGTAGTAGTTATCGGCAAAGTGGAAGGTGAGTATCAGAATATTTATTCCGTCGACACGGATAATTTTCATGACAGCGCCACGCTGACCGAAACCTTTATAAAAAACGGTCGGCAAAAAATTGCCTGTCTGCATGCGCCGCTTGATTATCATGTTTCGATCGATCGTCTGGCGGGTTATAAAGCCAGTCTGGAAAAGCACCGTATTGCCATTAACCCGGACTGGATCAGGGATGGCGGTTATACCCATGAGAGTGCGCTCGCGGCGGCTCTGGAACTGTTGTCGTCACCCACGCCGCCTGATGCGGTATTTGCGACCGACAGCATGAAGTTGCTCAGCCTCTATCGTGCGGCGGATGAGTTGAATCTGATGATCCCGGAACAGGTGGTGATAGCCGGATACAGCGACCCGATGCTGTCTCTCATTTTAACGCCCGCACCTGGCGGCTTTGATATCCCCACACGAAAACTGGGGGAAGAGAGCTGCGATCTTCTTTTCAGGCGTATTGCCGGTCAGCCCGCCCCGCAAAAAGTGCTGGTTGATACCCACTTTTTGTTGGCTGCTTCCCTTCGCTAAAACCAGGGGCTTAGTGCCCCTGGCGTGTCGTCGGTCAGAACGCGTAGTTTACGCCAACCCCCGCATAGTGGAAGCGGTCGTTTTCACCCTCGTCATGATTTTCCCACTCATAGGCGTATTCCAGCGTCATGGATAAACCGTTGTTGAAGTCATAGGCGTACTGCATACCCAGTCGGTTGAAATTATGCCCTTCACGCTCAGGATCGTCCTGCCAGTCCCAGTTCGTCCAGCGATCAAGTCCCAGTCGAGTGTAAGGCGTTAGGGTCGTCTGGCCCAATGAAATAGGCAGATAGGCGCGAATTTCCTGGGTGGAGAATTCACCGTTATTACGGGTACTGTCCATATTGAAGCCGCGCTCTAAATAGTAATTCACTTTAGCCGCAAAGGTTTCGTTAATGGTCCATGTAAAGCCCGTTTCGGTTTCGACGCGGCTGTCAGCATAGCCGGTTTTTTCCAGATCGTTGGCAAACTGATACATGGCAAACCAGCCGCTAAAGCGCCAGTCATCGGTTAATTTAATGTCCCAGTCAGGCTGAATTTTGTAGCGCTGCATATTCGCGCTGCCGTCTTTGGCACCGTGTTCATCTTTAAAGTGATAACCATAATTTCGGAAACCACCGGTCAGACCGAAAGTAAAATCATCGGTTCCGATAAAGCGATAGCGTAATTCAAATTCAGGACGGTCAAAATAGGTTCCACGGGTCATACTGCTGTAATCAACCGGCCCCTCCTGATACATCGCCAGAGAAATAGTCCACGCATCCCAGGTTGCATTAAACCACACGGAGGGTTCATATAATCCATCTTTATCGTCGGCCTGACCTTCAACGTTTTCTATTTCATACATCGCGCCAATATTAAATTCCCACTGTTTAGCTGTTTCTGATGCTTGTGCGCAGCTAACCCCTGCGCACAGAACGAGCGCAGCACTTCTTAGTAGAGTACCCATTAAATATTCCCTTTATAATTTACAAACAAAAAAACCGGAAATTTGCATTTCCGGCAAACACCTTTCTTATCTAATAGCCGCTTCGGTTTCAGCGTCGAAGAAATGGCACTTACTCATATCGAACTGGATGTCGATATTATCCCCTGCGGCATAATCATTCGCGGCGCCTGCGCGAACCACCAGTTCATGGCCGCCAACGGTGGCGTAGAGCATGAACTCCGCGCCGGTCAGTTCGGCGACGCTGACTTTCGCCGCGATGTTTTCACCGCTGCTCTGCAGAGTGAGAATATCTTCCGGGCGGATGCCAAAGACCACGGCTTTGCGCTGATACCCTGCGGCATTCAGTGAAGCGAGCGTGTCTTCCGGGATCGCCAGACGCAGCGTTTCCGTGACGAAATAGCGGTCATCGATAGCGCCGCGAATGAAGTTCATGGCTGGGGAGCCAATAAACCCTGCGACAAACATGTTCGCCGGTTCGTTGTACACCTGCTTCGGGGCACCGACCTGCTGAATAATGCCGTCTTTTAAGATCACGATGCGGGTTGCCATCGTCATGGCTTCCGTCTGATCGTGGGTCACATAAATCATGGTGGTATTAAGCTTCTGGTGCAGCTTGCTGATTTCAGCCCGCATCTGCACGCGAAGCTTGGCATCGAGATTAGAGAGCGGTTCATCCATCAGGAACACGCCCGCTTCGCGCACGATCGCCCTGCCCAACGCCACGCGCTGACGCTGCCCGCCGGACAGCGCGCCGGGTTTACGCTTGAGGTACTCCCGCAAGCCGAGGATCTGTGCCGCCCAGTGAACGCGCTCTTCGATAACCGCCGGGGCGATTTTCTGCATCTTCAGGCCAAACGCCATGTTGTCGTAGACCGTCATATGCGGATAAAGCGCATAGTTCTGGAACACCATCGCGATATCGCGAGACTTGGCGGGCACGTCGTTCATGCAAACGCCGTCAATGACCAGTTCACCCGCGCTGATCTCCTCCAGACCGGCAATCATACGCAGCGTCGTGGATTTACCGCAGCCCGAAGGCCCGACGAAGACGATGAACTCCTTATCTTCGATTTCGAGATTGAAATCCTTAACCACGTGGACCTGGTTATCATAGATTTTCTGAATGTGTTTCAGAGACAGTTGAGCCATTGTTAATTCCTTATCAATACGTCCGGGATGCCCAAAACTCGGTCAGACATTTCCAGGTCAGTTCCCGCGTTGAATGAAGTTGTAATCCCGCATGGTCCAGGCCAGATCCAATCCCAACCGATAGCATTCCCGCCGCGTTGATCGCCTCAACGCCTGCAGGTGCATCTTCGATACCCATCGCCTCTTCAGGACGCACATTCAGGCCAGCACAGGCGGCGAGGAAGATCTCCGGGTCAGGCTTCGAACAGATAATGAGGGAAGCATCGGCGCAAAAATCAAAAGCGTGCTGAATGCCCAGGGCACGCAATATGCCAGGGGCATTCAGGGAAACGGAGGCGAGCCCAATTTTGACGTTCGCCGCACGGATATCCGCCAGCACGTCGCGAATACCGGGAAGCAGTGAATCTTCCGTCAGTGACGCCAGAGACTGGACATAGAACGCGTTTTTCTTCGTCGCCAGCGCCAGGCACTGCTCATCGCTAAACGTTCCCTCTTTCCCGCCATGCTTCAGGATGCGCTGAAGGGAATCCATGCGGCTAATACCCTTCAGCTGTTCGTTAAACACTTCATCGATGGTGATGCCGATTTCCTCCGCCACTGCACGCCAGGCCAAAAAATGGAGGTGTGCGGTATCGGTGATCACACCGTCCAGATCGAATACAACAGCCTTAAGCGTCATGGTGCACCTCCGTGGTAGCGGTCCCATTCACAGATGCAAGAAAGTCCTTACAGGCACAAACTTTATGCCCCGATACGTGTAGCGTTTTGCCCCACAGCGTCAGCGTGACAGGTGCCGAAGCTTCAATGGTTAAAACCTCGTTTTCGTACGTAAAGCGCAGCGTGGTGTTCCGCCAGCGCAGGGGGAAAGCAAGTCTTCGCCAGTGGGCTGGCACCCTGGGCGCAAGGTGCAGCTCCCCTTCCACTATCTGCATGCCGGCAAAGCCCTGAATGACGCCGGACCAGATAGCACCCGTGGCCGCGGCATGAATGCCGTCGCCGCTGCTGTGCGGATCGTCGCCCAGATCGATAGCCACGCCGGCGCGCCAGAAGGCGTAGGCCCCTTCCGTATCGCCACAGCGGGCGGTCACAATGCCGTGGATGGCCTTGCTCAGCGAAGAGTCATGGATTGTGCGGGGTTCGTAGAACGCCAGATTGGCGGCACACTGCTGCGGGGTAAACCGCTCCGGTAGTAGATAATTAAGCATCACCACATCGGCCTGCTTAAGAATCTGCATCTCGTTCACTTCCGCGCGGGAATAATCGAGCAGAATGGTCTGCTTACCCGCTTTGGCTTTGTAGCGGCTCAGATCGATGGCAGGTTTTGCCATGAAGGTATCATCCTGGGGGAGCACACCGTCCGCGTCAGCCTCTGGTAGCCATAAGCTCGCCAGGAACCGTGAGGCATTCTGCGTAAAACCTTCATCCTCGCGCCCAAACATCGCCATAAACTGGCGAGCGCAGGCGACGTTGTGCCAGGCCAGATAGTTGGTATAAGCGTTGTTGTTCACATGCTCGGTGTATTCGTCCGGTCCGATGACGTCATGGATTTCGAGACGACCATTGATTTCCGTTGCGCGGCCCATCCAGAACGCAGCGGTTTCCATCAGCAGCGTCAGACCTTCATTCCGCATAAAGGCATCATCGTGTGTCGCCTGCCAGTAAGCGACGACGGCCCAGGCAATGTCCGCCACGATGTGGTGTTCCGCCAGCGCGGAGGCCACCTTCTGGCGCGTGCCGGTTCGGATGTTGATAGCCGCGAACTCCGGCGTCTCCTCTTTGCCGCTCGCGGCGCTCTCCCATGGGAACAGCGCGCCTGGCCAGCCGTTGCGACGGGCTTTTTCCCGCGCCCCGGCCAGGTTCAGCCAACGATAGCGCAACAGGCTGCGGGCGGTTCGGGGCCGCGTGAAGAGATGGAAAGGCAGCAGGAAAATTTCGGTATCCCAGAAGACGTGGCCTTTATACCCCTCGCCCGTCAGCCCTTTGGCGGCGATACTGCTTCGCTCATCATGGGCAGGTGTCATGGTCGTCAAATGCCAGACGGCGTAATCCAGCGCCATCTGATCCTGATACTCCGTAGAGTCCACTTCCACCCGAGCGTCACGCCAGACCTCTTCCCAGGCATACGATGAGCTCTCAAGCAACGCGTCGTAGCCTCTTGCCGCACAGACCTTAAGATCGGCCAGCACGTTGCGAGCGAAAGAGGCCTGCGACAGTGCTTTATCACTGCGATGCGTCACCCAGACGATCTTTTCTAACGTGACAGTGTCACCCTTCGCAATCGTCAGCGAATGATGAACGCTGAGACGACGATTTTTGGCGGTGAAGCAGCTGTCGCTCTTCGCAGAGAGCTGACAAAACGCCGAAACAACAACTTCTGACGCACGGTCCTGCGTTTCATACACGCCCTGCATGTATTGCTGGTCAAACACTCTGACCGACATTTCATCCAAATGCTGTCTGCCGCTGTTCGTTTGCGTTGCATCAATGCCGGTTTTCAGCACGGCCTGCGTGACATCATCAAGCGGTGTGATCGAAAGCTGCATGGCCACAAGCGGCAGCTGATCCAGAGAGACAAAACGACGACTCTCCAGGCGATAGCGCTTTCCGTTGGGGGAGCGCCAGACGACGCGGCGATGAAGTTCGCCGTTGGCAAACGCCAGCTCGCGCTGCCACTCGAGAATTTCGCCTGACAGGAGCGTGAAATTGACGCCATCCAGCTCAACATCAATACCGGTGATATCCGGCAGATTGATCAGCTCAGTGGTCTCGTTACGACCCGCCTGATGATAGAGACCCGCAAGATACATGCCTCGGGTTTGCTGGGTGTAATCTTCTTCATGCGCAGCGCGGATCCCCATGTAGCCATTACCGCAGGCCATGATGGAGGCGTATTTATTCAGGCTGTGTGGACAAAAGCCCGGGTCGGTTAATACAGACACGTTTAGCATAAGGTCACGCTTTCCCCTGTTTCTGCTGATTCATACAGCGCGGCGACAAGCTGCTGGATAACCAGCCCCTGCTCCGCATCAGCTATCGTAACGGGCTCTCCCAGCACATGCCGTACGAAGGCATCCATACTGCGCATATGACGCTGGTCGTCAGCTTCTTCACGCTGCGTGAGGGTGACTAAAACACCGCCTTCATCGTTGTAGATGTGCGCCGGGAACAGCGTAGCGCCCGCCTTTTCACCGCAGAATGCGACGTTCATGATCGATTGCTCACGGATATTGAGCGCAAACGACGTGTCGAGGCGCAGAATGCCACCGTTGCAGAACTCAATCGTGCCAAACAGGGCGTCCTCAACGGTAAACTGCGTGGGATCCCACTCGCCAAACTGGCCGCTGCTTTTACGGTTTCCCAGCTTCTGGAAGCCGTGTGCCGTCACCTTTTTTACCGCCGGGAACCCCAACACGTACATTGCGGCATCGAGCATATGGATACCGATATCAATCAGAGGCCCACCGCCCTGTAGCGCTTTGTTGGTAAAGACGCCCCAGCCTGGAACCCCGCAGCGGCGTAGCGCCTGGGCCGTGGTGTAATAAATTTCCCCCAACGCCCCCTTCATCACAGCCTCGCGAAGCAACTGCGTATCGAGAGCAAAACGATGGTGAAAATCATACGCCAGCACTTTCCCCGCCTTGCGCGCGGCCATGCGCATCCTATCGGCCTCCTGCGGCGTCATAGCAGGTGGTTTTTCACACATCACGTGGCATCCCGCTTCCAGCGCGGCCATGACGTGCTCGAAATGGAACCGGTTAGGCGAACAGACGCTCACCGCATCCGGCTTAACCGCCTCGAGCATCTCTCGCGTATCCTGCCACACCGAGGGAATACCATGACGCTTCGCAAACGCCCGAGCCTGTTCAGGATGGCTGTCCATGACAGCCACCATCTGAACATCACTGCGCGTGGCGTAATACGAGGCATGCACTTTGTCCGCGACCTGCCCGGCGCCAATGATGGCGACGCGCAGAGGCGAAGGTGTAGAAGCACTCATCACGCTCGTCATCCTTAGCATTCACGCAAATAAGTGAGGGAGTCCTGATAAGCCTGCGCCGGATCCTCGGCGCGGACACGGCACTCATACACCACGTAACCCTGGTAATTATCCGCACGCAGCTGATCGAACAGGCTGGCAAAATCGAGGCTACCGCTGCCCGGCTGATAGCGGTGATTATCTGCGATGTGCACATGGCCCAGCAGATCGCGGTGCTGATGCAGCGCATCCGTCAGCGAGTCTTCTTCGATGTTCATATGATAGAAATCGCCGATGATCTGCACGTGCTTCAGACCGTTTTCTTCGATATAGCGACGCGCATCAGCAAGGGTGTTGATCATATGATCCTGATAGCGGTTCAGCGGCTCCAGGTAGATGGTCGTCCCGGTGCGCGCCGCGACCTCATCCAGCCAGCGCAAGGAGGCGCTTACCGCGTTGCGGTCTCCTTCCAGGCTGCGTGGGGAGGTCATTGGCGGGAGGCGGAAGGTAAACATTCCCCAGGCAGCAGGCACGATAATGCCCTTGCCACCTACCTCAGCCAGCGCTTCCAGAATGCGTTCAATCTGCTTTAACCCGTTCAGACGACGTTCTTCGATGAAGTCGCCAATCCAGCCATCGTATCCACCGCAGGCCGTCGTCACCGGCAGACCGGTGGCTTTGATGGCCGCTTTTACCTCGGCGAGGTTTTCTACCAGCAGTCGGCCATCAATTTCATAGCCATCAAAACCCATCGCTTTGATGTACTCGAATTTTTCCATGATATTGGTCGGGAAAAAGGCCTGGTTTTGCGTTGCGATTTTCATGATGTGCTCTCCTTAGCTTAAAAAGTGACGCCCATTTTGATACTGAGTTCCGGGTGCTGATCGACATACGTCATGTAGCTTTCCGGGCTGGTGGTGAAGGTCACGACCGGGTCGATCAGATCCTCACAATTCAGATAGCCGTTCATCAGCAGTTCCCAGCATGTCTCTTCAATACGTTTACGGCTCCAGCGCGGGTAGTCCGGGTTGGGTTCGCTGCAGGCGCGGGAGAAGACAATCTTCGCGTTGTTGAAATGCGCTTCGCGGCCAAGGTTAAAGCCTTCCGCGAACGGTTTTGCGAAGGCTACGTAGGAGATGGTGCCGCCATAGGCAAGTCCGCGCAGCGCGGACTGCAGTGCATCTGCATAGCCGCTGGTTTCGATGATCACGTCCGCGCCCTGCTTCCCGGTCAGCTTTTTAATTTCCAGACCGACATCAGTGCCGATTGGGTTCAGACAGTGGTCGGCCCCATGACGACGGGCGATCTCGCAGCGGTGTTCAATAGGGTCGACACCGATAACGACGGACGCCCCGGCTTTTTTGGCCAACTGGACAGCAATCTGCCCAATCGCCCCCAGCCCCACCACGACTACAAAATC
>NZ_QPFW01000163.1:0-15815 GCF_008122455.1 Enterobacter sp. C6 | reverse complement strand
GCCTGCACCAGGATCGGCGACATCACGTTGGGCAGGACGTATTTAATGATGATCCAGCGATCCGGCAGGCCAATCGCCCGCGCGCCGTCGATATACTCTTCGTTGCGAATGGCGATCACCTGGCCGCGCGTCAGGCGGGCAAAGATCGGCATCGCGGAGAGGCCAATGGCGATCATCGCGTTGGTCAGGCTTGGGCCCAAAAATGCCCCCAGCGCGATCGCCATGATCAGGAACGGACAGGCCAGCAGCGCCTCGATAAAGCGCGAGATCACGCCGTCCCACATCTTCTGGAAGTAGCCCGCCACCAGCCCCAGCGGCACGCCGATAACCACCGCAATAACGACCGACATACAGCCCGCCATCAGCGAGGTGCGAGCCCCCCAGATAATGCGGGATAAGATGTCGCGCCCCAGCTCGTCGGTGCCGAACCAGTACATCGCCGACGGCGCTTTGCGCACCGCCAGGAAGTTGGCTTTCACCGGATCGAACGGGGCGATCCACGGCGCCAGCAGCGCCACCAGCACAAAGAACCCCACCACCACCGCGCCAATCACCGCGCTTTTATTGCCGAGGAATTTCTTCAGTACCCGGTTCTGCGCGCGCGGCAGCGCGGGCGTAACGGTTTGCGTCGTCAGTTCCGCCATGGTTAACCTCGCATTTTCGGGTTGATAAGGACGTAGAGCACGTCGGCCAGCAGGTTGAGCATCAGGAAGCCGATTGCCACGATCAGCACCACACCCTGCACCACCGCGTAGTCACGGTTGAATACCGAGTCGACGATCATCTTGCCGAAGCCCGGAATGGTGAAAACCTGCTCGGTCAGCACCGCACCGCCCAGCAGCTCGCCAAACAGCAGCGTGGTGAGGGTAATCACCGGCACCAGCGCGTTGCGAAACGCGTGCTTTAAGATCACCGCCTTCGGCAGCAGCCCCTTAGCGCGCGCGGTGCGGATGTAATCCGCTTTCAGCACGGCAATCATCGAGGCGCGGGTATGGCGCATCAGCGTTGCCGCGAGGCCCGTTCCGAGAACGGACGCGGGCAGCAGCAGCGTACGCAGGTTCTGGATCGGATCTTCACTGAACGGCACGTAGCCGGAGGCGGGTAGCCACTGCAGGTTCACCGAAAAAACCAGAATCAGCAGGATCCCCAGCCAGAAGTGCGGGATCGAGATCCCCGAGATCGCCACGAAGTTCGCCCCGTGATCGACCCAGCTGTTTTTGTTCACAGCCGCGAGGATCCCCATGCTGATGCCAAACACCAGCGCGATAATCATCGCCAGCAGCGACAGCTCCAGCGTGACCGGCAGCTTGCTGGCAATCAGCTGCGTCACCGGCTCGTGCGTGCGTAAGGAGACGCCCAGATCCCCCTGCAGCGCCCGCGTCAGCCAGTGGAAATACTGCACGGGGATCGGCGCATCGAGGTTCAGCTCCGCACGCAGCTGAGCGATGACCGCCGGATCGCGCTCCTCGCCAGCCATGGCGATCAGCGGGTCGCCGGGCAGCAGCTTTTGCAGCCCGAACACCATCATGCTCACCAGCAGTAGCGTCGGGACGGCCAGCAGCAGACGTTTGCAAATCAGTTCCAGCATGGGCTCTCCTCAGGACGGTTATTTCGCCAGCGTCAAACCCGCCAGACGCACGATGCCGTCCGGGTAAGGCTTAAAGCCCTGCACGCTTTTGTTCAGGCCGAAAATGCGCGGCTCGAAGTAGAGGTAGGCAATAGGCATGTCGGTTTGCAGCTGCTTCACCACCTTGTCGTACAGCGGCTGGCGCGCGGCCTGGTCGGTGCTCTGGCGTGCCTGGGTCAGCCATTCGTCAACCTGCGCGTTGCTGTAGCGGCCGTCGTTAAGGGTGCCTTTGCTGTTGATAAAGCCGTAGATGCTGCCGTCCGGATCCGGGCGTCCCGACCAGCCGGAGAAGCTCAGCTGATAGTCACCGCTCTGCTGGCGATCCAGCAGCGTGGCGAATTCGGTCATCTGCAGGTTCAGGGTGAAGCCCGCCTCGGCCACCATCGCCTGCAGCACCTGTCCCACCTGCTGCGAGGTAGGGTTGTTCGGCACCAGCAGGTTGACGGTCAGCGGCGTGGTCACACCGGCGGCTTTCAGCAGCGCTTTGGCTCTGTCGACGTCACGCGGCGGCACCGGCAGGTTGACGTGATACGGGCTGACCGGTGAAAACGCCTGGTTGGCCGGGGTGTAGAGCCCTTCAAAGACCACCTGGTTTAACGCATCGCGGTCGATAGCCTGCGAGAAGGCTTCGCGCACGCGGGCATCTTTGAACGGATCGTTCGCCGGCACCTTGCCGTTGTTGATGTTAAAGGTGATGCCCTGATAGCCCAAGCCCGTTACCTTCGCCAGCGCCAGCTTGCTGTCAGCCTCGACGGTTTTCACATCGCTGGCGGCGATGCCTTCGGTCAGGTCGAGATCGCCCGCACGCAGGTTCGCGAGACGCACGGAGGCATCCGGGATCGGCAGATAGATAATTTTGTCGAAGTGGTAGGCGTCTTTATTCCAGTAGTTGTCGAAGCGGGTCAGAACAATACGGTCCTGGGACACGCGGCTGTCGAATTTATACGGGCCGGAGCAGACCGGATGGGCGGCAAAGTCAGGCTTTTTCGCCGCCTCGGGGGCCATCATCGCGCCCGCGCGGTCGGTGAGCTGCATCAGCAGCGCGGCATCGGGGGTCTTCAGGTGCAGCGCAATCTGCATTGGGCCGGTGACCTCGACCGATTCAACGGAGGAGATCTCGCTTTTACGCAGGGAGCCTTTCAGGGTCAGGGCGCGGTCGAGGTTATATTTTGCCGCGGCGGCATCGAATTTCTCTCCGTCGTGGAAGGTGACGCCTTCGCGCAGATTGAGCGTCAGGGTTTTACCATCCTCACTCCACGCCCAGTCTTTAGCCAGACCGGGAACAACCTTCAGATTTTCATCCACGTCCACCAGCCTGTCGCACAGGGAGGCAAACACGAAGCGGCCATAGTAGGTGCGCGCCAGATGCGGGTCGAGCATGTCCGGGTCAGCGCCCAGACCGATTCGCAGCACGCTTTCAGAATGGGCGGGCAGCGCCGCGCCAAGCAACATAACACTTCCCAGTACGGTCAAAAGAGAATTACGCATTGTCATTATCATGAGTTCCTTGAAGGAAGGGACGAGTGAGTGGCCGCGTGTTCAAACAGCGCGCGGCGGCGCAGAAAAGCGGCGGATGGCGGTGCAATCTGGATAACGCTGCGATCGCGGTTGATCTCCTGCCAGCGGTGGCAGGCAACCTGACGCCCGCCGTCGAGCACCTGATTGATCGGCTCGACCTGACGGCATTCGTCGGTGACGTACGGGCAGCGGGTGTGGAAACGACAGCCGGACGGCGGGCTGGCTGGGTTGGGCAGATCCCCCTGCAGCAGCGGCGCATCTCGCTCAATGCCTGGCTGCATCTGCGGCGCCGAGGCGATCAGCGCCTGGGTATAGGGATGCAGCGGCGCGTCAAAAATCTCATCCACGGTGGCAAGCTCGACGATTTGCCCAAGATACATGACCGCCACGCGGTCGCTCATATGGCGGATCACCGCCAGGCCGTGGGCGACAATCACCATCGTCAGCCCTAGCTGGTGCTTCAGGCTTTCCAGCAGGTTGACCACCTGCGCCTGAACGGAGACGTCCAGCGCGGATACCGGCTCATCACCCAGCAGCAGCTTCGGTCCCGAGGCCAGCGCGCGCGCAATGCCGATACGCTGGCGCTGCCCGCCGGAAAACTCGTGCGGATACCGGCCGGCCCAGGCGGCGGGCAGGCCAACGGTTTTAAGCAGCTCGGCAACGCGGTACTGGCGATCCGCTTTTTTCATGTTCTGATGCAGCCACAGCGGCTCCCCGACGATCTGCTCCACCGTCATGCGCGGGTTCAGGGAGGCGAAGGGATCCTGAAAGATGATCTGCAGCTCGCGTCGGAGCTGATTGAGGCGCGCCCCCGAGGCATACGTGATCTCTTCCCCCTGGTAAAACACGCGCCCTTCGCTGGCGGCCAGCAGGCGCAGCAGCAGACGGCCAAGCGTGGATTTTCCGGAACCGGACTCGCCGACGATCGCCAGCGTTTCGCCCGGCATCACGGCAAGCGAAACGCGATCGACCGCGGTGACAAACCGTGCCGGAGTAAAGAGTTTTTTCGGGCCGGGGAAAAGCTTGCTGAGGTCACGGGCTTCAAGAATGGGCGTGGTCATGCGATTTCTCCCTGGGCAATGTGCTGTTCGAGCGGCACGCGGAAGCAGGCGACCTGATGGCCCGCGCCGAGCGTGGTGAGCTGCGGTTTTTCAGCGTGGCAGCGCGTCTGCGCAAACGGGCAGCGCGTCGCGAAACGGCAGCCCTTCGGCATGGATTCCGGGAGCGGGACCGCGCCGGGAATGGTGGAGAGCTGGCCCTTACGTGCGCCAAGAGAAGGAATCGAGCCCATCAGGCCGATGGTGTACGGGTGCTGCGGATCGGCAAAAATAGCCTCCGCGCTCCCCTGCTCCACCACCTGCCCGGCATACATCACGGCGACCTGCTGGGCGACTTCTGCCACCACGCCTAAATCGTGGGTGATCATCAGCACCGCCGTGCCGGTTTCCTCTTTTAAGGCGTTGAGTAAGGCAAGGATTTGCGCCTGGATGGTGACGTCGAGCGCGGTGGTGGGTTCGTCGGCAATCAGCAGTTTGGGATGGTTGATCAGCGCCATCGCAATCATCACGCGCTGGCGCATGCCGCCGGAAAGCTGGTGGGGATACGCTTTCAGGCGCATCTCTGCCGCCGGGATCTGTACCTTCTCGAGGATCTGCAGCGCGACCTTCATCGCCTCTGCGCGCGAGACGTTCTGGTGTCGCATAACCGCTTCGCTAAGCTGATCGCCCAGCGTAAACGCCGGATTGAGCGAGGTCATCGGCTCCTGAAAAATCATCGCCAGCTCGCTGCCGCGCAGATCGGCATATTCGCGCGGTGAGAGCTTGCGCAGATCGTGGCGGCGAAACTGCATCTCACCGCTAACGATACGTGCGCTGGCGGGCAGTAACCCCATCAGCGCCAGTGAGGTGATACTTTTTCCGCAGCCGGACTCCCCCACCAGCGCCAGCGTTTCGCCCGCCCTGACGGTCAGAGAAATACCATCAAGCACGCTAACCGGCGAGCCAGCAAACGTAACGTTGAGGTTTTGCACTCGCAATACGGGCGTGGCGTCCTTAAAGGGTATTGTCGTCATGGCGTGAAGTCGTCCTCGAGGTGGATCGCCTGAATCAGGGCGGTTTGCAGGCTGAGCAGGTGTTCGCGCATGGCGGCCGCGGCTTCATTTGGCTGGCGATGGATAATCGCAGCCATGATCTTGTGGTGGTGGTCGTTATAGCTGTCGACACGTTCGGGGGTGCGTGCCAGCTCGCGCAGATGCTGCCAGCCCGGTTCACGCCGCACGGCATCAATGGCATCAAACAGGCCGAGCATCAGACGGTTGCCCGCCGCCTCGGCAATTGCCCGGTGAAAGGCGCTATCCCACAGTTCGTTGAGATCGCGGTCATCCGGGCTGACCTTATCGATGCGTTCCAGCATGCGCTGCATGAGCGCGAGGTTTTCCCTGGTGGCACGCAGTGCCGCAAGCCGGGCTAAGCCGGGTTCGAGCTGTAGACGAGCTTCCATCACTTCCAGAAGGTTGGTCTGCTGAACCAATCCCTGAAGGGCCAGCGGTTCAACAGGTGCCGCCGGACCAATAAAGGTCCCTTTGCCCTGCTTACGCCAGATGCGCCCCTCTTCTTCCAGCACGTCCAGCGCACGACGCACTTCACGTCGCCCTACGCCGAGAGTGTCCGACAGCTCACGTTCCGTGGGCAGCGGTATGCCTGGTGTTGACTCATGCTGGTTGATTAGCCCGCGCAGCTGCTCAAGCGCGGTGCTGGAATTGGCCAGAAACCGTGACGGTTTTTCCATATTGGTTCGCTCGCTTTCATCATAATTTTATTTTTATTAACGATAAGTTATTGATATGAAATGAAGCTTATCGTGCTAATGATTAAGCAATAACCAAACCAATACGCAATTGGTTCAGTTATTTTTTGGAAAGCGGGAGATAACCAAATGATTCTGCGTGAATTATTTTTACAGAAAGACACATTCTGACTGAGGTCTGAAGAGAGGAATGGTGGTTAAATGCACAATATCAGTGCAGATAACGCACTATATTTGTGCAATTGTTAATTAATTGCACCATAGATATTAACTTTTTGTTAACGATAGTTGAGGGGATGAGATTACAGAATGCTGAAACGACGAAGGCCTGAATCATTTCTGATTCAGGCCTTCTGAATAGTGGCGGAACGGACGGGACTCGAACCCGCGACCCCCTGCGTGACAGGCAGGTATTCTAACCGACTGAACTACCGCTCCACTGTTCCCGTTTGGGGAACGAGGCGCATATTACGGTGCGCCTCCGATCTCGTCAACGCTTTTTCTCGCGTTTTGAATCGTTTGCTGCAAAAATCGCCCAAACGATGATTTTACAGGCATTCCGGCGTTTTTTCAGGCGCGCCACATACAGCTACCGCCCTTCTTCTGGACCAGATCAAGCCGGGATTCGTGGTTATGAAGCTCTTCATCACTGGCTAAAACAACCCGCAACCGGCTTGCCTGACGGACAACACGCTGAATGCCCGCTTCGCCTTGCGTCTGCTGGGATTCATTTTCCATACTGAACTTCATTGAGGTCTGCCCGCCGGTCATCGTCAGATAGACATCCGCCAGGATCTGGGCATCGAGCAACGCCCCGTGGAGCGTTCGTTTGGTATTGTCTATCTCGTAGCGCGAGCAGAGCGCATCCAGGCTGTTACGCTTGCCGGGAAACATCTTCCTTGCCAGCGCCAGGCTGTCCGTCACCTTACAGAAGGTGTTCGTCTTCGGGATATCACGATTAAGCTTGCTGAATTCATAATCCATAAAGCCGATATCGAACGAGGCGTTATGGATGACAAGCTCGGCACCCTTGATATATTCCAGGAACTCGTCAGCGACATCCGCAAACGTCGGCTTATCCAGCAAGAACTCATCGGCAATCCCGTGAACGCCGAACGCTTCCGGATCCACCAGCCGATCGGGTTTGAGGTAGACGTGGAAGTTGTTCCCCGTAAGACGACGGTTCACCACTTCAACGGCGCCGATCTCGATGATCTTATGCCCTTCGTAGTGCGCGCCGATCTGGTTCATACCGGTGGTTTCGGTATCGAGGACAATCTGGCGAGTAATTGCAGTGCTCATAGCGGTCATTTATGTCAGACTTATCGTTTTACTGAACGTTTCGAATACAGGAAGTCTACCAGAGATGCGTAAACAGGTAGAAATTTTCACCGATGGATCTTGTCTCGGTAACCCAGGACCCGGCGGTTACGGCGCGATTATGCGCTATCGCCAGTACGAAAAAACTTTTAGCGAAGGCTATTTTCTGACCACCAACAACCGGATGGAGTTGATGGCGGCCATCGTGGCGCTGGAGGCGTTAAAAGAACATTGTGACGTGGTGTTAAGCACCGACAGTCAGTACGTGCGCCAGGGGATTACCCAGTGGATCCACAACTGGAAAAAACGCGGCTGGAAAACCGCCGATAAGAAACCGGTCAAGAACGTCGATCTCTGGAAACGTCTTGATGCTGCGCTGGGCCAGCACCAGATTAAGTGGGAGTGGGTTAAAGGCCACGCAGGCCACCCGGAAAACGAACGCTGCGACGAACTGGCGCGTGCTGCGGCATCCAATCCCGCTCATGAAGATGCGGGCTATCAGCCCGACGTTTAATCGGTTTTTTTGTACTGCCGCGTGGCGCCGACGGTCTGGCGGATGGGCGTTTTCGACTTGCTCTGCTTCATGGGGTTAAGCGTAAGGGGAATGGTTCGCTTACGCGCGACGATAAACTGCAAACAGCCCAACGCGGGGAGGTGGGTACTCAGTACAACGCCCCCCTGCCGCGCCCAGGGCAGCACCTGAAAACCACCGTAGCAGAGCACTTCAAAGTTCAGCAACGAAAGCCAGTCGAGCTGGCGCATCATGGTGAACATCCGGCTGTTGTAAGGTGGGGCCCGGCGTAGTACCGGTACCAGCTTACGCAGGCCCATCAGGCTTAGCGGATTAAACCCGCTCAGTACCAGCCAGCCGTCATCAATCAGCACGCGATCGGCTTCGCGAAGCAGACGATGCGGATCGCTGCACCAGGGCAGCGTGTGGGCGAGCAAACAGGCATCAACGGATTTCTCTGCAAACGGCAGATGCAACGGGTCTGCCTTCACCTGAACCGGCGCTCCGCCGAGAGAGACGTTGACCTGATGCGAGATAGCGCAGCTTTCGGTATTGATTTCCGCGCTGAGATTGCCAATCTTAAGCAGGTGAAAGCCATACATCTTCGCAAGCCAGGGCTTCAGCTGTTGTTCTAACGCTTCGCGATAGTATTCACCCCAGGGCAATTCCGCCCAACGTTCCGGTGCTGCGACAGTCTGAGGTATCCTTGCCGGTTTCATCAAAACACCCGCCACGCTATAAGAGGTAATGTATGAATCTTATCAGTATTCCAGCCTTTGAGGACAATTACATCTGGGTTTTGGTTGACGACGATCGCCGATGCGTCATTGTCGATCCCGGAGAATCCTCCCCCGTTCTGCGCGCAATAAAAGAGAACGGCTGGCAGCCGGAAGCCATTCTGTTGACGCATCACCATCACGATCATACTGGCGGCGTGCCTGAACTGCGCGCTCATTTTCCGCATCTGGTGGTTTACGGACCGGCGGAGGCACAAGATAAGGGCGTCACGCAAGTAGTCGAAGAAGGCGAAACTATCCTCATACGCGAGTGGGAGTTTTCCGTATTTGCTACACCAGGTCACACTTTGGGACATCTGTGTTTCTACAGTAAACCTTATCTTTTTTGCGGCGACACGTTGTTCTCCGGAGGCTGCGGAAGACTGTTTGAAGGCACGCCAGCTCAAATGCACCAGTCTTTACAGAAGATTAATGCGTTACCCGATGACACCATTATTTGTTGCGCCCATGAGTATACATTAGGAAATATGAAGTTTGCCGTGAGCCTCTTACCCGAGGATCGGGCGATTCAGGATTATTATCACAAAGTGAAGGAGTTACGTGCAAAAGACCAAAAAACACTACCCGTAATTCTGAAAAATGAGCGCCAAATTAATTTATTTTTACGAACAGATGATCTTGATTTAATTAATAAAATTAACCAAGAAACAAATTTGCAACAACCAGAACAGCGATTTGCATGGTTAAGGTCAAAGAAAGATAACTTCAGATAATTGCGGGTTGCCTTTTCAAAATTTCGCCGTTATTATCGCTCGTCTTTTAAGCAACTATTGACACACACATGAAGGCAAAAGCGATATTACTCGCCTCTGTCCTGCTTGTAGGTTGCCAGTCGCAGAACGGCAGCAACGTACAACAGCACGCACAGAGCCTTTCTGCAGCTGGTCAAGGGGAAGCAGGGAAGTTTGCAAGTTCGGCGCGCTGGATGGACGATGGAACATCTTTCGCGCAGGATCAAGACTTGTGGACCTCTATTGGCGACGAGCTAAAGATGGGAATTCCGGAAAATACCCGGATTCGCGAACAGAAACAGAAGTATTTAAGTAATAAGAGCTATCTCCACGATGTAACGTTACGGGCAGAGCCGTATATGTACTGGATAGCCGGGCAAGTTAAGAAACGTAACATGCCTATGGAGCTGGTACTCCTACCCATAGTGGAGAGCGCTTTTGACCCACACGCGACGTCTGGCGCCAATGCCGCAGGCATTTGGCAGATCATTCCGAGCACCGGGCGAAACTATGGTCTGAAACAGACCCGCAACTATGATGCGCGTCGCGATGTTGTCGCTTCAACGACAGCCGCTCTCGACATGATGCAACGTCTGAACAAGATGTTTGACGGTGACTGGCTGTTAACGGTCGCAGCGTACAATAGCGGCGAAGGTCGTGTACTGAAGGCAATGAAAGCGAATAAAGCACGGGGTAAATCCACCGATTTTTGGTCGCTCTCACTGCCACAGGAAACAAAGATTTACGTACCGAAAATGCTGGCATTGAGCGATATTCTCAAGAACAGCAAGCGTTACGGTGTACAACTGCCAACACCAGACGAAAGTCGTGCACTGGCGCGTGTTCGCCTCAGAAATCCGGTTGATATTCAACAGGTTGCTGATATGACGGGTATGTCGGTAAGTAAATTGAAAACCTTTAATGCTGGCGTTAAAGGCTCAACCCTGGGGGCAAGTGGCCCGCAGTATGTAATGGTTCCGCAGAAACATGCTGAGCAGTTACGTGAGTCTTTAGCTTCGGGTGAAATCGCCGCCGTTCAGTCAACGCTGATCGCGGATGTCTCATCAGTTAACAGCCGCAGTTATAAGGTTCGTTCAGGTGATACGCTTTCGGGCATTGCGTCACGTCTTGGCGTGAATGCAAAAGATCTGCAGCAGTGGAATAACCTGCGCAGTTCAGGCCTGAAAGTGGGTCAGACTCTGACGGTAGGTGCAGGTAGCAGCGCACAGCGTCTCGCCAGCAACAGTGATAGCATTACCTATCGCGTGCGCAAGGGCGATTCACTGTCCAGTATCGCAAAACGACACGGCGTGAACATCAAGGATGTGATGCGCTGGAACAATGATACTGACAATCTGAAACCTGGCGACCAGCTGACGCTGTTTGTGAAGAACAGCGCGACGCCAGACTCCTGATAGCACGATCGAAAGATAAAAAGGCACCGATTCCCCTCGGTGCCTTTTTTGTTTATCCCGCTTTTTGCGCTTCAGCCATGATGGTATCGCTGGTAAACGAGCCATCGTCCTGCAGTTCAAAGTATGCCTTTACCTCTGCGGACGCACTCTCCTGATACAGCCTGATTGCCTGGCTTAATGCTTCCGGGGTGCGCATACGCGCGATCCACGAGCTGAACTCAAGCGGTAAGCGGTCTGTAATCAACGCACGCGCGATCAGCCCCGCTTCAGTGATAAATGACAACCACTCTCCGCCGGCGTAGTTTTGCACGTGCGAGGTATCGCGCAGCGCTTCCACCGTCTGCAGCCAGATATTGCGCACCGGATGTCCAGGGGACATCACATCCATAATAATGAAGATGCCACCCGGCTTCAGAACACGTCTGACTTCGCGTAATGCCTGGCCAACATCATGCCAGTGGTGCGCGGAGTAACGGCTGATCACCACCTCAAACGACGCATCATCAAAAGGTAATGATTCGGCATAGCCCTGACGCGTATCAATGTTGTCCAGCCCCTTAGCTTTCGCCGCCTCGGCAACGACGTCCAGCATCTGGCTTGATAAGTCATACGCGGTAACGTGCGCGACATGCTGTGCAGCCGTAAAGCTGGCATGCCCTGCCCCGCAGCCTAAATCCAGCACGTGGGCCTGCGGGAATGCCGCCAGACGTTCACCGAGACGCACCAGATCGCGGCCAGAAGCATGCACTGCGCTGCTCAGGTAGGCATTTGCCTGAGAACCAAACTGTTTTTCTACGTTGTCATGATGGGAGTGTGTTGTTGTCATTGTACTGTCCTTTGTGAGTGGAAAATAAAGGGCAGCACCCGCGCAGGCCTGCCCCACGGCAGACCTGACACACCATTATTTATCAGGTTTGCCGGGACTGAATTCGACTAGTAGAGGGTTATGATCCGAGGCGCGCGTCACCAGAACAGAGGCGTCATGCACGCTCAAACCACGATAGAAGACAAAGTCGAGAGGACGACCAAAGGCTTTTTTGCGCTGGTCATCGCTAAAACGAACTTCACGCAGCGACATTTCGCGCGCAAAGCGATACAGCGCGTTCATGCGTGGACGGCTCCAGGCATTGAAATCGCCCGCCATAATAATGGGCCCGCTGTGATGCGCAATCTGATCGCCAATGGGAAGTAACTGCTTACTGTAGACATCCACGCCCAGGCTGAAATTGACCGCGTGGATATTCACGACCATCAACATACGGGTATCCGGCAGCGGATAGACCGTCACCAGCGCCGATTTTGCCAGACGCAGAATAGGTTCACGTTCGCGCAGAGGACAGCAATAGACGGGATGTGCTGCTGAAAGCGTCATCACGCCTGAGGGGTGTTGTGGCAGAACAAATGCAGGCACCTGGTCGGCGGCAAGATAGTTCGTGGTGGCAAACCGGACAAGCTCAGGGGTGGTTTGCGCCTCCTGGAGCAGAACCAGATGGGCATCTTTGCCAAAATTCTTGAGGACCGATAACCACTCTGCACGCTGCTGCTTAAAGATATTCCACACCAGCACACGGATTTTTTCATCGCTGCTTAACGGAGTGCCGGCGGGTAATGCCTGGCTTATGCTCGCAAATGACCCCGGAGGCAAGATCCTCTCCGCGGGCATTCCGGCAACATAACGCATGGCATAGGTATTTTTTCGCACTTTTGGAAACAGCCTCTGTAACATGAACCAGCCCGGAAAACGGACTGGTTCTAATGTTATAGGGACTTTAGGTCATACTTTCAACGCAATTTCTGAGAAACCGCTTTCCAGTTTTGTAAGCAAGCACTTACTGATTTTATCCCAGCGCGACACGAGCGGGTTTATCAAGACGTCCACTCAGGCCAATCAACAGGAAGGCGACCAGGACAATCACCGCGCCAATCCATGGGGTCTGAGTTAATCCAACATGCTCTACGGTTTGTCCGCCAATGATGGAGCCCAGCGCGATGCCGATATTAAATGCGGCAATGTTCAGACCCGATGCCACATCCACCGCATTTGGCGTATAGAGCTCGGCTTTCTGGACAACGTAAACCTGAAGCCCGGGCACATTACCAAAGGCAAAGATCCCCATGACCAGCACCGTGACCAGCGCGACGTAGTGTAGCGAAGCCGTGAACTGGAAAATCATCAGCAGAACAACCAGGGCGGCGAAGATGAATTTCAGCGCCGGTACCGCACCATGCTTATCCGCAAGCTTGCCGCCCCAGATATTGCCAATCGCAACGGAAATACCGTATCCCAGCAAAATCCAGCTCACGGCATTGGGGGAGAAGCCTGCCAGGTCCTGCATCATCGGTGCCAGGAAGGTGAAGGCGGTGAATACGCCGCCATAGCCCAGCGCCGTGACCGCATAGATGATCAGTAAGCGCGGATGCGTGAGCACCTTCAGCTGATCGCGCAGGCTGGCGCTGGCCCGGCCAGGAATATTCGACGGTACCAGCAGCAGGCTGGTCACCAGGGCAATGACGCCCAGTAAGGAGACGGCCAGGAACGTTTCACGCCAGCCGAAGTGCTGTCCGATAAACGTGCCCAGCGGTACGCCCGTAACAAGAGCGACGGTCAGCCCACCGAACATGATCGCAATGGCAGACGCCGCTTTCTCCTTGGGTACCAGGCTGGTTGCAATAGTAGAACCAATCGAGAAGAACACCCCGTGTGCAAGGCCGGTCAACAGACGAGCGATGACCAGCGTTGTGTAGTCCGGTGCCTGCCAGGCCAACACGTTGCCGGCGGTGAACAGCACCATCAGCGCGACTAACAGCTGCTTACGCGGAAAACGTCCGGTCAGGGCCGTCAGCACGGGTGCACCGACGGCGACGCCCAGGGCATAGATGGACACCAGCAGCCCGGCGGAAGGCAACGAGATCGCAAGCTGGTTAGCAATGGTGGGAACCAGCCCCACGATAACAAATTCGGTAGTGCCAATTGCAAAGGCACTGATCGTCAGGGCAAGAAGCGCCAGTGGCATAAAATACTCCGTATCATCAGGATTAAGATGACAGGCAGTATGCGCCAGTGCTTAAATAACAAAAATGGTCAAAATATCAATAGAATTTTGCGGGTGGTGCAACAATGAAAGCAACGTCAGAAGAGCTGACAATCTTTGTCGCCGTCGTCGAAAGCGGCAGCTTTAGCCGCGCGGCCGAACAGCTGGGACAGGCTAACTCAGCCATTAGCCGCTCGGTAAAAAAGCTGGAGATGAAGCTTGGGGTGAGTCTGCTCAACCGAACGACGCGTCAACTGAGCCTGACGGAAGAAGGAGAGCGTTATTTTCGCCGCGTGCAGTCGGTACTGCAGGAGATGGCTGCAGCGGAGACGGAGATTATGGAGACCCGCAGCACGCCGCGTGGGTTACTGCGCATTGATGCGGCCACGCCGGTGGTGCTTCACTTTCTGATGCCGCTGATTAAACCTTTCCGCGAACGTTATCCGGAGATGACGCTCTCTCTGGTCTCCTCAGAGACGTTTATCAACCTCATCGAGCGTAAAGTGGATGTGGCTATCCGGGCAGGAACCCTGACCGATTCAAGCTTGCGTGCCCGCCCTCTGTTTGCCAGCTACCGCAAAATTATCGCATCACCAGAGTATATTGCTGAACATGGTAAACCGGAGACGGTTGAAGAACTGAAGCAGCATCTGTGCCTTGGCTTTACGGAGCCGGTGTCGCTGAACACCTGGCCTGTCGCCTGTCATGATGGTCAACTTCATGAAATTACCTGCGGATTATCCTCAAACAGCGGGGAAACGCTGAAGCAGCTGTGCCTTACCGGGAATGGCATCGCCTGTTTATCGGATTACATGATTGATAAAGAAATTGCGCGCGGTGAGCTCGTGGAGTTAATGGCCGATAAGCGTCTGCCGGTCGAGATGCCTTTTAGTGCGGTCTATTACAGTGACAGAGCGGTCAGCACGCGCATACGAGCCTTTATTGACTTCCTGAGCGAACATATAAAAACAGCTCCCGGAGGAGCTGTGTGAGGGTTTAGAGTACAGAGGGGGGTTAATATCAGTCCCAGTCAGGCGCTAAGCCTTCCGGGCTAACCAGACGATCGTTGCACTCCAGGGCTGCGATCGCTTTTTTATCGTCAGCATCCAGGTGAAGATCCGTTGCTAACAGGTTGCTCGCCAGGTTTTCACGTTTAGTTGAAGATGGGATCACGGCATAACCTTCATCCATTGCCCATGCCAGAATCACCTGCGCGGCAGTCGCGCTATGTTTCTCAGCGATACGCGTAATCACTTCATCTTTCAGCGCCTTACCGTAGGCCAGAGTCATGTATGAGGTGATGTGGATCCCGTGCTGTTTTGCCCAGTCTACGACTTTGCGGTTCTGCAGGTATGGAGACAGTTCAATCTGGTTGGTCGCAATATTTTCTGCACCAACAGCAGCAATGGCTTTTTCCATCAGCGGAATGGTGAAGTTGGAGATCCCAATTTCGCGGGTTAAGCCCTGCTTTTTCGCTTCCAGCAGCGCCTGCATGAATTCTTCTACGGAGACGGCATCGTTTGGTGATGGCCAGTGGATCAGCGTCAGATCGACGTAGTCAGTACGCAGTTTTTTCAGGCTCTCTTTCAGGCTAGGGATAAGCTTGTCTTTGCTGAGATTCTCAATCCAGATTTTCGTGGTAATGAACAGCTCATTACGCGGTACACCGCTCTCTTCGAGAGCTTGTCCAACGGCAGCTTCGTTTTCATAGATCTGTGCCGTATCAACTGCGCGATAGCCCAGTTCGAGTGCGGTTTTAACTGATGCGATAACAACGTCGTCTTTCAGGCGGAAAGTGCCAAGACCAAATGCAGGGAGAGTCATAATATTCCTCAATCGTTATGTTCGTAAACTGAGGACGATTATCGCTGGCGGTGTTATAGAGAAAAAGATCGCAAAACGCAGAGGATTTTTGCTAATTTCGCAATAATTAAACGTCAGATAAGAAAAAAGCCCTGAGCGTTAGCTCAGGGCTTTTAATAAGTGGCGGAACGGACGGGACTCGAACCCGCGACCCCCTGCGTGACAGGCAGGTATTCTAACCGACTGAACTACCGCT
>NZ_QPFW01000162.1:0-15736 GCF_008122455.1 Enterobacter sp. C6 | reverse complement strand
AGGCTCATGCGGTTGCCTGCGGTCAGGATCGCCACGTCGCCGGTACCGCCCTGTCCGCTCTGGCAGCAGGAGACGATGGCGACATCAATCGGGTGCATACCAATCTTTTTGCCGACGAAGAACCCGGTCGCCACCAGCGCGGAGACGGTGCTGATAATCACCAGCAGGTTGGTCAGCGTGAAGGCGGCCACCAGTTCATGCCATGGGGTGATGGCCACGCCAACGGCAAAGAGAATCGGGTAGGTCACAGAGGTCTGGAAGAATTTGTACACCACCTGAGAGCCTTCCAGCAGGCGCGGAGAGGCGCCGTTGCAGAGCTTCACCAGCACCGCCATAAACAGCATGCCGACCGGCGCAGGCAGGCCAATCAGCTTGTGGCCGAGCATGCCCAGCATGTAGAGCAGCACCGCCAGCAGCGCGCCGGAGGCGATCGTGGTCACGTCCGCTTTGCCGGAGAATGCAGGCTGAGAGACGGTGGTATCGGCATTGGCGCGGTTAGGCATCAGCTGGCCTTCACCGGTCAGGTGCGGGAAACGTTTACCGAGCTGGTTCAGGCAGCCGGAGATGATGATCGCCGTCAGACCACCGAGCATCACCATCGGCAACACGCGGCCGAGCGCCACGCCCTGGTCCATGTGCAGTAAGGTGGCATAGCCGATGGAAAGCGGGATCGCCCCTTCCCCGACGCCGCCCGCCATAATAGGCAGAATGATAAAGAAGAAGATCTGGAACGGCTCAAGACCCAGCGCCAGGCCGACGCCCATCCCCACCAGCATGCCGACGATTTCGCCGCACAGCATCGGGAAGAAGATGCGCAGGAAGCCCTGAATCAGCACCGTGCGGT
Organism: Enterobacter sp. C6; assembly: GCF_008122455.1. Taxonomy (NCBI): domain Bacteria; kingdom Pseudomonadati; phylum Pseudomonadota; class Gammaproteobacteria; order Enterobacterales; family Enterobacteriaceae; genus Enterobacter; species Enterobacter sp. C6. The sequence continues at coordinate 14,892 of NZ_QPFW01000162.1, read as the reverse complement.
TCATGCTCATGATGCTGCCGACAATAATGCAGCAGATATAGAGATAGAGAATGTTGGTGGATTTGTAGAACTTGGTGGTGGACTCGACCACCACGTCCGGCAGCAGGCCGTAATAGACCAGCGCGGAAGGAATAAAGGTGGCGCAAATCGCCGCCGCGCCGAGCTTGCCGACAATCGGCAGGCGTTTGCCAAACTCGCCGCAGGCAAAGCCGAAGAAGGCCAGCGTTGCCACCATCACCACGATATCGCTCGGCAGTTTTCCGCCCAGGCAATCAATCGCGATCAGCGCGCCCGCCAGAACGAACAGCGGCAGAGGAATAATCCCAATTTTCCAGGTATCCATAATATGCCACCAACGCTCTTTGAGCGAAGGTCGCTGAATTTCAATCGGGTCGTGGGTAACAGAGAAAGAATCGTCAGTTGTGCTCATAATAAGCCCCTTGGTTATTTTGTGCGTTCAGCTTAGAGTCACAAAGGCTTACTTTATGTGAGGAATGGCATATTAAAAGCGAAGTTTTAATGGCAGCTATGGTTTTAATGGTTTCTTTTATTTAATGTGATTTATACCTTATTTATTAGCGTGGTTTTTATGGTTTCTTTTCCGAATCGAACAAACAAATAACATTTGTTCATGCAGCCAGAGGCACGGCAGACTTTAGGATAACGCTTTTACAGCGCCCGCTGTGCAAGGGATCACAAGTTTTCGGCAAAGCGGGCGTCCGCGTGAAAAAAGATGATATATTGGCGATCTTTGCTGCTACCTTGCGTGATAGTTATGAAAGTCTCTTTCCAGATCAAGTTGTTTATTTCGCTGGTTGCCTTTTTCTCAGTACTTTTTGCGTTACTGGGCGGATATTATTATGCCGACGTCGGGAAACAGCTATATCAGGAAATGAGTACGCGAGCCAAAATACAGGCTGAAGAAATTGCACTTATTCCGACATTGCGTAATGAAGTTGAACAAAAAAATATCAGCGCCATCCATGATTTTATGCAGAAGATTTCTGCGCACAGTGACGCCAGCTTTATTGTGATTGGTGATAATAAGGGTCAGCATCTTTTTCACTCCGTCTTTGCCGACAGAGTGGGCACAACCCTGGTTGGCGGAGACAACGAAGCCGTATTGCAGGGTAAAAGCACCACCACCATTCGCAAAGGCGGGTTGGGTATTTCGCTGCGCAGTAAGGCCCCCATCTTCAACGCTGCCGGACAGGTGGTCGGCATTGTTTCTGTCGGCTATCTCACCAGCTACCTGGACACCATTACCGTCAGTAAGGTGGTCAATATCCTGATTGCCGCCGTGCTGCTGCTGATCGCTCTCTTTATCTTCTCCTGGTTCTTTACCCGCAGCATCAAGAAGCAGATCTTCTCTCTTGAGCCGCGAGAAATCGGGCTGCTGGTGCGCCAGCAGAAGGCGCTAATGGAGTCTATTTATGAAGGGGTGATTGCCATTGACGATCGGCGACGGATTGAAGTGATCAACCAGGCGGCGCGCAAGCTGCTGGGTCTGAGCCAGCCGGCCCGGGAGCTGCGCGGGCAGCTGATAAGCCAGGTTATCGATCCGGTCCCGTTCTTCGACACGCAGACGATGCTGGCGAAAGATACCCATGACGAGATTTGCCGTTTTAACGATCTCACGGTAATTGCCAGCCGGGTGCACATAATGCTTGAGGGGTCGCTGCAGGGGTGGGTGATCACCTTCCGCGATCGCAATGAAATCGACTCGCTGAGCGCCCAGCTCAGCCAGGTAAAACGCTATGTCGATAACCTGCGTATTATGCGCCATGAGCAGTTAAACCGAATGACCACGCTCTCCGGCCTGCTGCATATGGGCCGCTATGAGGAAGCCATTGGCTACATTCAGGCGCAGTCGGAGCATGCCCAGGAGCTGCTGGACTTTATCTCTTCGCGCTTCAGCTCCCCGACCCTGTGTGGCCTGCTGCTGGGGAAAGCCGCCCGCGCGCGGGAGAAAGGCGTCGAACTGAGTTTCGACCCGGCATGTCGGCTGGACAGGCCGTTCCTGCCGTTAGGGGAACAAGAGCTGATTTCAATTATTGGCAACCTGCTGGATAACGCCATCGAAGCGACGCAGCGATCGCCGCTTCCCCATGCGCCGGTAGAAGTGCTGATAAAACTCAGCGACCAGGAGCTGATTATTGAAGTCGCCGACCAGGGCGTTGGCATTACACCGGAGATCCGTGACCGGATCTTTGAACGCGGCATCACCACCAAAACACGCGGCGATCATGGGATTGGCCTGTATCTGATCGAAAGCTATGTCACACAGGCTGGCGGCGCGATAGAAGTTGCCGATAATACCCCGCGCGGCGCCATTTTCTCCTTGTTTATCCCGGCCACGGGAACCGCCCGGCAACTGGAAGACACCGACTATGCAACATGAACTTATCGACGTACTGATTGTTGAAGACGAGAACGAGCTGGCGCAACTGCACGCGGAGCTGATAAGCAAACATCCGCGACTGAGGCTGGTGGGCATTGCCTCGTCGCTGGCTGCGGCTCAGGCAGAACTTGCAAACAAACAGCCGCAGCTGGTGCTGCTGGATAACTATCTGCCGGACGGCAAAGGGATCTCGCTGATTAATAACCCCATGCTGGCCCGCGCCAACTGCTCGGTGATTTTTATAACCGCCGCCAGCGATATGGATACCTGCAGCCAGGCGATCCGCAACGGCGCGTTCGACTACATCCTCAAACCCGTCTCCTGGAAGCGGCTCAGCCAGTCGCTGGAGCGGTTTGTGCAGTTTGCCGAACAGCAGCGGGTCTGGAAGATTGTCGACCAGCAGAACGTCGATTCGCTGTATCAGCTACAGGCGAAAAACTACCGCCTGGACAACGGCAGCAAGGGCATTGAGGAAAATACGCTGGCGCGGGTGCAGTCGCTGTTTAACGACAAGGCAACGCACTGCTTTACCGTGGATGAGGTGGTGAGCGAAACGGGATTAAGCAAAACCACCACCCGGCGCTATCTGGAGCACTGCGTGGAGGCGGGTTTTCTGACGGTGGAGATGCTGTACGGCAAGATTGGGCATCCGAGGAGGATGTACAAGCGTAGTGCGGTTTGATGAAAGGTTCCCTCTCCCTGTGGGAGAGGGTTAGGGTGAGGGCTGCAGCCCGCACTATCTCAACACATACCCATACAGCCGCTTGATCCCGTCGGCATCCTTCTCGCTGTAAACCCCCTGCAGCTCCGGCGAGAAGCCCGGCAGCAGGTTGATCCCCTCCTCCAGCGCCAGGAAGTAACGCTGCACCGCCCCGCCCCAGACTTCACCCGGCACCACGCACAGCACGCCCGGCGGATAGGGCAGCGCCCCTTCGGCAGCAATCCGTCCTTCGGCATCCCGTATGCGAACCAGCTCCACCTCTCCGCGAATATACGCCTGATTGGCATCCTGCGGGTTCATCACCACCTCCGGCAGACTCCCCTTACGGAACATCGCCTTCTGCAGATCCTTGACGTCAAAGCTGACGTAGAGATCGTGCATCTCCTGGCACAGCTGGCGAAGGGTGTAATCCCGGTAGCGCACCGGGTATTTCTGGAAGATCGTCGGCAGCACGTCCGCCAGCGGCGTGTCGTCTTCAATATGCTGTTCAAACTGGCCCAGCATCGCCACCAGCTGCGCCAGCTTCTCGCTGCTTTCGGCAGGCGTCAGCAGGAACAGGATCGAGTTGAGGTCGCATTTCTCCGGCACGATGCCGTTTTCGCGCAGGTAGTGCGCCAGAATCGTCGCCGGGATCCCGAAATCAGTGTACTCCCCTGTTTCGGCATCGATGCCCGGCGTGGTCAGCAGCAGCTTGCACGGGTCGACAAAGTACTGCTCGTGAGCATAGCCCTCAAACCCGTGCCATTTGGCCCCCGGCTCAAAGCTGAAGAAGCGCAGCTCGCTGGCGATGGCGTGCGTCGGATGATCCTGCCACGGCCGCCCCGCCACCACCGGTGGGATAAACGGTTTGATCATATGACAGTTGGCAATGATCGCCTTACGCGCCTCAATCCCCAGCTCAACGCACTCGGCCCACAGCCTGCGCCCGCTTTCCCCTTCGTGGATCTTGGCATTCACATCCAGCGCGGCGAACAGCGGGTAAAACGGGCTGGTGGAGGCATGCAGCATAAAGGCGTTGTTCAGCCGCTTGTGCGGGCAGAAACGCGCCTGACCGCGGATGTGGTTATCCTTTTTATGGATCTGCGACGTTTGTGAGAACCCGGCCTGCTGTTTGTGCACCGACTGGGTCACGAAAATCCCAGGATCGTTCTCGTTCAGCTCCAGCAACAGCGGGGACGTTTCCGCCATCATCGGAATAAACTGCTCGTAGCCCACCCAGGCGGAGTCAAAGAGGATGTAGTCGCAGAGATGGCCGATCTTGTCGATCACCTGACGGGCGTTGTAGATCGTCCCGTCGTAGGTGCCGAGTTGAATGATCGCCAGGCGGAACGGACGCGCCTCGTCGGCTTTCTCCGGCGCCGCCTCGCGGATCAGGTCCCGCAGATACGCGTCGTCAAAGCAGTGCTCGTCAATCCCGCCAATAAAGCCAAACGGGTTACGTGCAGCCTCCAGATAAACCGGCGTGGCACCCGCCTGGATCAGCGCCCCGTGGTGGTTAGATTTATGGTTGTTGCGGTCGAACAGCACCAGATCGCCGCGGGTGAGCAGCGCGTTGGTCACTACCTTGTTGGCCGCCGACGTTCCGTTCAGCACGAAGTAGGTTTTATCCGCGTTGAACACTTTCGCCGCGAACTTTTGCGCATGCTTGGCGGACCCTTCGTGGATCAGAAGATCGCCCAGCTTCACGTCGGCATTGCACATGTCGGCGCGAAACACGTTCTCACCGAAGAAATCATAGAACTGCCGCCCTGCCGGGTGTTTTTTGAAAAAGGCGCCGTGCTGGTGGCCTGGACAGGCAAAAGTGCTGTTGCCCATCTCAACATACTGGCTCAAGGTGTCGAAAAACGGCGGCAGCAAATTCTCTTCATAACGGCTGGCAGCAGTTTCCAGTTCCAGAAACTCCTGAGCTTTACCCGAGATGACCGCGGTGGCACCGTCAGGTACGTCCGTTGCCTCCTGCGAGAAAATAAACACCGGTAGCTGAAAGCCCGTACGTTTCAGCAGTGCAAGAATGCCGCTGCGACTTTCAGCTGTTGTGATGACGACGGCCGCCACATCGGTAAAATCAGTGCTGTCCAGCGTCACCTTTTCGCGGTGCGTAGACACGGTGGAGACCAGCTCGCGGCTGACGGCAATTTTCATGGTTTTCATAGGCGCAGTTACCCTCACCGAGCGGTGAGACAGGGAGGAGAAAATTCGCGCAATAATGTCACCTTTTATTTTGAGGTGCAAGAAGCAATCAGTATGCACGAAACCACCCAAAGCTAAGGCTCGCGCAGGCCTGACGTGCCATAATAATGCAATATCAATGATTAAATAACAGGAGTTAACTTTGGTTATCGGGCCATTTATCAACGCAGGAGCCGTATTGCTGGGCGGCGTACTCGGCGCCGTGCTAAGCCAGCGGTTGCCGGAGCGGATTCGCACCTCCATGCCCTCGATATTCGGCCTGGCATCGTTAGGGATCGGTATTCTTTTAGTCATCAAATGCGCCAACCTGCCGGTGATGGTGCTGGCCACCCTGCTCGGCGCGCTGATTGGCGAGTTCTGCTATCTGGAAAAAGGCATTAACGGCGCGGTGAGTAAAGCCAAAAACCTGATTGCCCGACCCGGCGGCAAGGCGAAACACGGTACGCATGAGTCGTTTATTCAAAACTATGTCGCTATCATCATTCTGTTTTGCGCCAGCGGCACCGGGATTTTCGGTTCGATGCAGGAAGGGATGACGGGCGACCCGAGCATATTGATTGCGAAGGCGTTTCTTGATTTCTTCACCGCCACCATTTTCGCCACTACTCTTGGCGTCGCCGTGGCGGCGATTTGCGTCCCGATGCTGCTGATCCAGCTGGCACTGGCTACCTGCGCCACGTTGATTCTTCCGCTCACCACGCCAGCGATGATGGCAGACTTTACCGCCGTCGGCGGCCTGCTGCTGCTGGCTACCGGGCTGCGTATCTGTGGGATTAAGATGTTTGCCGTGGTGAACATGCTGCCCGCACTGCTGCTCGCCATGCCGCTCTCCGCGCTCTGGACGCACTTTTTCGCTTAAGGATGCGGCGAAATGGTGAGAGATTGCGCAGTCTGTAACGAAAACAACATTTTTCGTTGACGCCACCGGGCAGATCGGGTTTAATGCGCCCCGTTGCCCGGATAGCTCAGTCGGTAGAGCAGGGGATTGAAAATCCCCGTGTCCTTGGTTCGATTCCGAGTCCGGGCACCACTATTTAAAGAACCCGCCCTCGTGGCGGGTTTTTGCTTTTGCGCTAGTCCAGCAGCTCATACAGCCAATCACTGACATAGTATTACGCTTCCAGCGTCAGACTTCCTTTTAATTTTTGATTAAAAAATAACAAGTCATTGTCTTAAAAAAACAAAGACAGGCCGTAAACATGATCTGTTTTGAACTTCTATACCAGCTACGCGTATACGCTTGCCCGAATGGTCTGCGAAAGCAGGACGGAGATCCACACGCAAAAAGGAAGGAATATTCGAATGGCTATACCGGCTTATCTATGGCTGAAGGACGATGGTGGCGCGTTGATTAAAGGCGGAGTTGATGTTCAACACAGAGAATGCAGCATTGAAGTGAAAGGTTTTCATCATAACCTTGTTATCCCAACAGATAACGCAACCGGTAAAATAACCGGTACGCGAATGCACTCACCTATGTTGATCATTAAGGAATTCGATTGTTCAAGCCCATACCTCTACAAAGCCGTTGCGACAGGTCAAAACCTGTCATCAGCTGAGATAAAGTGGTATCGGATAAATTACTCTGGCATGGAAGAAGAGTATTTCAACATGTTGCTTGAAGACGTCAGGATAGTGTCGATTTCCCCTGCGATGGCTTCAGGCGATAACCCTAACGAAAACCATATGGAAACCATCGAACTCAGGTACGAGAAAATCACCTGGAAGCATAACGATGGGAACATCATCTTTAGTGATGCATGGAACGAGCGTCAATCGGCGTAAACATCATAAGGGGCTTTCAGCCCCTTAGTCATATAGCCAGCGCCCCGCTTTTGCCGACTCAATAATCATTTCGAGATTTAGCGGCTTGTACTGCCGATCGCGGAATTTTTTTCTGAGCCGAAACTGAAACCAATACAGCTCCGGTTCAAAATAATGGTCCATCACAAAGTTGCTATATTCAATTCCATACCGGGTGAAAAGGTCAAGCAGCATGTCCTCAAGATCTTCTGGTACGAGATTGAAATGCTCCTGGAAGGTCCATTCTTTCCTTGCCGGAGTTTTACGGTCACTATAATTCTCAGTGATGTAATCTAGTAATTCTTGCTCATCAGGAAGCAACATCAGAAGTATGTCCAGGCAATACGATCTTTAGGTCGCGCGATGAGGTTGTACTTGCTTCTCGTTTCTCTGGCAACCGTAATAAAAATAATCACCGCCTGAGTATAGCCAACATACGGAACCGCCCGCCCTACTGCTGCCCCGACCTTGTTTGTTAGACGTGTCTTACCCATACCAATGGTGGTTTCGACCCTTATGCCATCGGGGAAACGTGCTCCCTTTAAAATACGCCGCGCCACTTTCGAGGCAATACTTGTCCGTGATCCGGATGCACCCAGGACCTTTCGCTTAGGCAGAAGGGGTTGCCCAGCCAAAATGGTTGCAGCAGTCTCAACCGTCACCCCTATATGATTTGCATGACCTTCAGCAAATATGAGCAAAAATAGCTCCTGCGCTGTTACGTTAGCATTACCGTGATAGAAATATGTTCCACCAGACTCTTCAACCGTGTCCATTACAGCGTCCTTTCTCTCGTTTTGAGCCAGAGTAAATCCATATCTGAAACAAGGATGCTGTCACCGTCCATTTTTCTTAAAACTCAGAATAGCGCCCGCAAGACAGTTTTATGCTTTTGGTCTCTCCCCAACCCAGGGATCGTTCCTACCTGCGCCCAGCAGTTTGTTTTTGAAGATAAACAAACACGCCTCATTAAAATTCTCCGCCCCCAGCCGTTCCGAGAGCGCCGTCCGTTTACGATAGAGACTTTTCACCGACGTATTCAGCTCGCCTGCAACCTCCTCCATTAACATCCCTGCCCTCAACATGGACTGACCCCGCCAACCACTCAGCGAAATGAGTAAATTACTCAACAGGATAGGGGCTCTCCCCGTCATCCGGCTTTATCGAAAGTGCAAAGATTGCTTTCAGATATGTAGGGCAGCTATTCACTGGAGCAGGAGTGGCACAACACATGTGAGCACCGGCGACAAAGCAGGCCGAGGAGCGAAGCTGCAAAAAGCGACTTCTGCTTCAGACCCCGTAACTACATTGCTACTGTATTGTCCATGCGTTGGCACGCATGGCTGTCAGAGGGAGCCGTTTATCAGTCTAAACAGATGCCGGTAAAGCAATTGAGAGGAATTACAATGGATGCAGCATTGCTTAACATGATGCAATCAGGTGGAAGAAATAAAGCCTGGGCGGAAACGATGGTGAATATGGAAGCCAGAAAACTGGTAAATACAGCCAACACTCTGTCGGCTTTTCATCTCAGCGATGGTCTGACTCGAATGAAGTTTATTCAGGAAATTCGGGACCTCATAGAACAACAGTTTACGTTAGCTCGTCGTGCTAAATCAGATGAAGAATGCATGGAATGCGTTAAAAAACTTAGAGAAGAAACTATAACCTTCTGGAACAAGCTCGTTTATTACGAACTAAGGCAGCGAAGCTTTACGCTAAAGTCGAGTTCATCCGAGAGAATAACAAAATTGTTGGGTATGTTATCTCGGCAGTTAGTGTTGTCCTGGCCGGTGCTGAAATAGCCGCAGGATTTACCCTTATTGGCACTATGACCCCTCTCGGGGTCCTTGCTGGTGCGGTTCTGGTTACTGACGGGGCAAACAGCATCAGTAAAGAAGTGGCTCGCTACGCAACGAACAACACTACCAGTGAAGGGCTGGTCGCGGGTGCCGCGATGTCTACAGCTGAGTTTATGGGCTTTAGTCGTGAGAACGGGTTAGGTGTCTACAAATCTATTTCACTGGCCGCTAACGCTTATACCATTTTTGGCTTGTTGCGGCGACCAGGTACCTGGCGACTGTTTCGTTATATGCCCACAGACTATTACCGAAAGGTGAGCACACTGAGCCGCCCGCAGCTTACAATGAAAATTGCTGGTTATGGGGTCAAAGCTAAGATTATTTTTGATCTGTTGTCCGTCAGCGACCCGTCCCAGAATTAGTCAGCATTTTACGATAACGCCAGGATTTGTAGCCAAGTTTTGCTGGCGTTATATACCAGATAAAAGGGAGTACAATCAATAACGTGAGCGCAAGTGTCAGACTTGTATCCCTGGATGCAAGTAAAAGAGTTAAAGCCAGTATGATAAAGGCAATAATAGTTATCCACTTCATTGCCTTAAAACGATTGGCCAGATCATGAGTTACGCTATCAAACGAACCACCGTAATTCTCGATATTGTTTTTTAGCTTTTGAAGATCTCGTTTACTAAAACCTGATTTTAAAAGTGCTTCTTCGCTCGTCATTCTGCCATCCGTCCCATAACTCACTGAAACCTGTGACGAAGTTTAACTTAATTTGACGGATAAATCGCTCCTTGACGATATTTGTAAAATTTTTATTTAAATCAAATATTTGAAGATATGCTACACAGTAGCGGTGACCAGACTCTTCAATCGTGTCCATGACAACGTCCTTGTGTCGTTTTGAGCCAGAGTAAATCTAAACCCAAGGCCAGGAAGTTGTCCTCATCCAGCATTCTCAAAGCTCAGAATACCGCCCGCAATTTTGCTTTTGATCTCTCCCCACTCTAGGGATCGTTCCCACCTGCGTCCAGCAGTTTGTTTTTAAAGATAAACAAACACGCCTCGTTGAAGTTCTCCGCCCCCAGGCGTTCCGAGAGCGCTGTTCGTTTGCGGTAGAGGCTTTTCACCGACGTATTCAGCTCATCGGCAATGGCTTCCATCGGCATCCCAGCCCTCAGCAGCCGCAGCATGATCGCTTCGTGCGTGCTAAGCCGTAAATTCAGCAGCCACTTCGTGGTCAGGCGCCTGCCCTTCATATTGAGCACCAGATTAAACAGCGAGGCCATGTCCGGCGCAGTGAGCGACGTGTTCATAAACAGCTTCATACTGAGCAGATTTTCCTCGCGGTGACGCATATCAAGCATAACGCAGCAGATTGTTTTTTTCGTTCTGGCCGGATGGCGTATCAGGTAATCATATAAACGGAGCGGACAACGACTATCAATCAATACAGAATATTCATCTGCACCGTTATCAAATATGTTTCTGTCAATCGAGTCGAGCAGGATAATATCCGGAAAAAATATCCGCATTCCCCTGACAAGGTAGCGATCCTGAGTCACTAACACTATTGAAGTTGCCACTAACCATCCCTTTTAGATTAAAGCAAGAACGATCCTTCAGAAAGAAGGCCGCCTTCGTTTTATAGCGCTGTTATATTAACGATAAATGTATTCTGGCTTTGGACATCCCTCAATACAGACATTGATGAGTAAGACTTCCTGTAGACTATCATTCAATGTCTGCCATTAATTATAAATAAAAAACAATCGCAGAAAAGTCACTTCTCTAAACATTAAGAATTTTTGTCATGAAACTTCCCAAACATGCACCAGAAAGTACTTTAATTGAGGCGGATAAACGTCATTAAAAATATATACAAAACTGTCACAATAAAAATAAAATCATTTTATTTCAGTTAGTTACGATTAATCCTCCAATTCAAAATAATCATTAAAACCTGCTCATTCCAGAATTATCTCAAAACTACTCAGCCGCTTTTCAGCATATTTATCCGGCAACATATCAGGTGTACATTACCTCCCATCCAGTCTACTGAGATGAGGATCCATAATTACCTTTAAGTAAGTACCCCGTAACATCACTGCATTCAGATTTAATGTTCTCATTTATGGCCTTTTACGCTGAGCTTAAAGGCGGCCGTGTTATGCAATGGATTCATGATAAACAAATGGCAAATAGATATGGAAAGATCACTTAGCTTCAGTACATTATTCTTTTATCGCACCCCAACATTATTGTTTCTGTTATTACTCTTTCCTGTTCTGGTTCAGGCTACGGAATCCGTTTATGAGCAACAGATTCAACAGGCGCGTAACGGTAATTACACGTCGTTTCTCGATTATCTTCAGCGTTATCAGCAGCAGCATGCCCTGACGCCTGAACACGTCGCGGACTGGTTACAGGTGGCGGCCTGGGCAGGTCATGATGACGAGGTTATTCAGGTCTGGCAGCGCTACAGCATTTATATGCCGCTACCCGCCCGTGGCGTTGCGGCTGTCGCGCAATCCAGGCGAAATCAAAAGGCGTGGCAGCCCGCCCTGGCGCTCTGGGAAAAGGCGCGCAGCCTTGCGCCGGATAACGACGATTATCGTATCGGCTATATCAAAACCCTGGCCGATGCCCGCAAAGATACGCTTGCCCTGCAGGAAGCCCGGCGGCTGGTGGCGGAAAATCCCTCTCAGGCGCATCTTCAGACGCTGGCGTATGTCTGGTTACGCCAGGGAAAAAGCTGGGATCGGCTCTTAGCAGACACGCGCGCGCTGAATATCGCACCTGAGAATAAAACGCTCCTCAGGGAGCTGATTGATGCGCTAACGGATAACCGGGTCAATACCCCCGCGCTCCTTCTTTCACAAAAGGTGGCGCTGTCCCCCGCGGAGCGTCGTCGCCTTGAGCTGAATGCCGCAGCCGAAAGCGTTCGCCTTGCCGATGTGCCTGGCCGAACAGAAAAGGAGCGCCTGCAGCTTGCGCAATCTGCGCTGAATCGTTACGGCGCGCTGCTTGCTCGCTGGCAACGCGAGCCGCAGGCGGCGGAAGACATCATCCTTGCGCGTATCGACCGGCTCGGCGCGCTGTACGCCCATGGTGATTACCCGCGGGTCATCAGCGAATATCAGGATCTGACGGCAGCCCAGCATCCGGTGCCGGGCTGGGCAATCGGCTGGGTGATCTCCGCGTACCTGCAGGAGAAAAACGCGGCTGCCGCCTTCTCGCTTCTGCAACGCTATCCGCAATACGCTTCCGACCCGCAGGACGAGGAGCACGCGCTTTTCTACGCCTGGCTGGATACGGGAGAGTATCCGTCCGCCCGCCGGTATGCAGAGCGCCAGACCCGCAACGTCCCCTGGACCCGTTACGATTTCGGCTCACCTACCCCTCAGCCTAACGATCTGTGGCTTACCGGGCAGTCGCTCCGTTTTAACTATTTGCTGGCGACGAATGCCCTGCCGGAAGCCGAAAAGCTGGCGCACCATCTGGCGACAACGGCGCCGGGCAATCAGGGCTTACAGATTGACTACGCCACACTGCTTCAGGCGCGGGGTCTGCCGCGCGCGGCCGAGCAAACGCTGAAAATGGCCGAGGCGCTGGAGCCCTCGAATCTGGAACTTGAGCAGCAGCAGGCTTACGTCGCCATGGATCTGCAGGAGTGGCGGCAGATGGATTTACTGGCCGACGACGTCATCACCCGCACGCCCGTCGATCGCAGCGCCAGGCGTCTGGACAGGCTACGCACCGTCCACCATATGTCCGAACTGCGCCTCAACGCGAGCAAGGGCTTGCACTCCGATAACCCCGTCAGCGGGACGCACGACCTCAACTGGGACGCCACGCTCTATGGCCCGCCCGTAGCGGATAACTGGCGGCTATTTGCCGGCACCCGCTATGCGCAGAGTAATTTCGAAGAAGGCAAAGGCACCAGCCGTCACCTGTTGGGCGGCGTCGAATGGCGACCACGCGACCTCCAGCTCGAAGCCGAGCTCTCCAGCAACCGCTATCACGGGGAAAACAAGCCGGGCGCTCGCCTCTCAACCTCGTACGTTCTGACGGATAACTGGCAGGTCAGCGGCAGCCTTGAACGCCTGTCGCGCACTACGCCCCTGCGGGCGTTACGCAACGGGATCAGCGCCAACCGGGGGGAAGGCGGGGTGCGCTGGTATCAAAACGAGCGCCGTGAGTACCAGTTCAGCGCCGCCCTCAGCCGCTTTTCGGACCATAACCGCCGACAGGAATACACCCTCACGGGTAAGGAGCGTCTCTGGCAGACCCCGTCCCTGACGCTGGATCTCGAACCAGGGATCGCCGCCAGTAAAAACAGCCTGCACGACACGCTCTATTACAACCCGGCGCGGGACCTGTCCGTGACGGCCGCCCTGTCCGTCGACCATGAAATGTATCGCCATTACGACACCCTCTGGAGCCAGCAGTTCGTGGCGGGTGGAGGCGGCTACTGGCAGAAAAATCAGTCCGCTGGCGCCATCACCCTGCTGGGTTACGGACAACGCGTTCAGTGGAACAACGTCATGGACACCGGCGTGATGCTGAACTGGGACAAGCGCCCTTACGACGGCAAACGCGAGAGCAACCTCTCCGTCACGTTTGATGCGACTTTACGCTTTTAAGGATGATTATGATGAACACACGTTTTTCCGTGAGCCTGATACTCATCGGCTGGCTCTGCCTCAGCGCGAGCGTCTGCGCGCAGGCATTTTCGTTTATTGCGCCCAACGCGCGGCCACAGCTGGAGGCGAGCAAACCCTGGCCGCAGAACCAGTTTCTGGTACTGGCCTACCACGACGTCGAAGACGATGCCGCCGATCAGCGCTACCTCTCCGTGCGAACCAGCGCGCTAAACGAGCAGATAAGCTGGCTGCTGCACAACGGGTATCACGTCATCAGCGTGCAGGACATTCTCGATGCCCATGACGGGAAAAAAACGCTGCCGCCCAAAGCCGTTCTGCTCAGCTTTGATGACGGCTATAGCAGTTTTTACACCCGCGTCTGGCCACTGCTTCAGGCGTGGAACGTTCCTGCGCTGTGGGCGCCGGTGGGCAGCTGGGTGGATACGCCGGAAAATCAAAAAGTTAACTTCGGTGGCCTGATGACGCCCCGCGATCGCTTCGCGACGTGGGACATGGTGCGCGAGCTCAGCCAGTCCCCGCTGATTGAGATTGGATCGCATACCTGGGCCTCGCATTACGGCATTCCGGCCAACCCGCAGGGCAGCCGCGAACCGGCGATCGCCAATCGTTTTTATGATAAAGCAACGGGCCGCTATGAAACCGACCAACAGTTCAACCAGCGGATCGGCGATGACGTTCGTAAAGTGACCGAAAAAATCACGCAGGTGACGGGCAAGGCGCCGCGCGCCTGGGTCTGGCCCTACGGCGCAGCCAACGGCACGTCGCTCGCCATCGCCAGACAGCAGGGTTACCAGCTGGCCTTTACCCTTGAGGACGGGCTGGGGAACGTTCAGGAGCTGGGGAACATCCCTCGTCTGCTGATCGCCGGTAATCCCTCCCTCAAGGCGTTTGCCAGTACGGTAAGCCAGGTTCAGGAGCGCGAGCCCGTGCGCGTCATGCACGTCGATCTCGACTACGTTTACGATCCCGATCCGGCCCAGCAGACTCAAAATATCAACAGGCTGATCCAGCGGGTCTACGACATGAAAATCAGCCATGTTTTCCTGCAGGCGTTTGCCGACCCGCAGGGCGACGGCAGGATCAAGGCGCTCTATTTTCCCAACCGCCAGCTGCCGGTCCGGGCCGATCTCTTTAATTTTGTCTCCTGGCAGCTGCAAACCCGCGCGGGCGTGAAAGTCTTCGCGTGGATGCCGGTGCTCTCGTTCGATCTCGATCCTGCTCTGCCGCGCGTGCAGCGCCGGGATCGCCAGACAGGCCAACTGAGCGAGGCCACCGAGCCCTATATCCGGCTCTCCCCGTGGGACC
>NZ_QPFW01000161.1:0-15639 GCF_008122455.1 Enterobacter sp. C6 | reverse complement strand
TCGAACCTCCGACCGCTCGGTTCGTAGCCGAGTACTCTATCCAGCTGAGCTACGGATGCATCGGGATTTACTACTGTACTGCTCGATATTCATATCACTTCTAAAGCAATATGAAGTAATAGATGGTGCATCCGGGAGGATTCGAACCTCCGACCGCTCGGTTCGTAGCCGAGTACTCTATCCAGCTGAGCTACGGATGCAAAATGGCGGTGAGGCGGGGATTCGAACCCCGGATGCAGCTTTTGACCGCATACTCCCTTAGCAGGGGAGCGCCTTCAGCCTCTCGGCCACCTCACCACACAACGCCTCTTTCGAGTGCTTCGAGTTACTCGTTAAGAGCTTCTCGTCGCTGCGTGGCGCATATATTACTTTCTGGGACTTATAAGTCAAACAATTTTCCAAAAGCTTTTATCGTTTGCACAAATCACACGCAATTCGCATGTAAAAGCCGCAAAGAGGGTGTTTTATAAGCGGATTTTGCAGGCATCTTCACAGAAAACCTATGCAGAAATGGCGGCGTAAGAGCGAGTTTAGGGTAACGGAGTGGTTAAAAAGAGAGCGTTTGAAATTAAACGGTAACGTTGAGCAGGAAAAATGACAGGAGGGTTGCGTCTCGCCCGACAGCGAGACGCGACAATATCAGTAACTGGACTGCTGGGATTTTTCAGCCTGGATACGCTGGTAGATCTCTTCACGGTGGACAGATACTTCTTTAGGAGCGTTAACACCAATACGTACCTGGTTACCCTTTACCCCTAAAACTGTCACGGTGACCTCATCCCCAATCATGAGGGTCTCACCAACTCGACGAGTCAGAATCAGCATTCTTTGCTCCTTGAAAGATTAAAAGAGTCGGGTCTCTTGTATCCCGGCATTATCCATCATATAACGCCAAAAAGTAAGCGATGACAAACACGTAAAGTGTAAGCAGTCACGGCATCACATTCTGTTAAACGTAAGTTTAGCCGATATACACAAACTCAACCTGACTTTATCGTTATCGATAGCACAGTGAACAAGACGCCATAACGTTACCGCTATGGCGTCTGTTTGTGCTTTGTAGTTATTACAGTTTCGCGCTTACCCAGCTTTCAACGCTGGCCAAAGCTTGCGGGAGTGCCGCCGCATCCGTACCACCGGCTTGCGCCATGTCCGGACGACCGCCACCCTTGCCGCCCACCTGCTGAGCGACCATACCAATCAGTTCCCCTGCTTTTACGCGGTCAGTCACATCCTTAGAGACGCCCGCAATCAGAGAAACCTTACCTTCTGCCACTGTCGCCAGCACGATAACGGTAGAACCAAGCTGGTTCTTGAGATCGTCGACCATAGTACGCAGCATCTTAGGCTCAACGCCCGCCAGATCGCTGACCAGCAGTTTGACGCCCTTAATGTCTACAGCCTTGCTGGAGAGGTTTGCACTCTCCTGCGCCGCAGCCTGCTCTTTCAGCTGCTGCAGCTCTTTTTCCAGCTGACGCGTGCGATCCAGCGCAACGCGCACTTTCTCGCCCAGGTTCTGGCTATCGCCCTTCAGCAGCTGCGCGATGTCGTGCAGCTGATCGCTCTGCGCATGCAGGCTGGCAATCGCACCTTCACCGGTCACCGCTTCAATACGACGCACACCTGCCGCCGTACCCGACTCGGAAACAATGCGGAACAGGCCGATATCACCGGTGCGCGAGGCGTGCGTACCGCCGCACAGCTCGGTAGAGAAATCGCCCATGCTCAGCACGCGAACGCGCTCGTCGTATTTCTCACCAAACAGCGCCATCGCACCTTTTTTCTTCGCGTCCTCGAGATCCATGATATGGGTCTCGATTGGCAGGTTGCGACGGATCTGCGCGTTCACCAGATCTTCCACCGCGCGGATTTCAGACGGTTTCATCGCTTCAAAATGCGAGAAGTCGAAACGCAGCACTTTGTCGTTAACCAGAGAACCTTTCTGTGCAACGTGAGTACCGAGTACGTCGCGCAGGGCAGCGTGCATCAGGTGGGTTGCAGAGTGGTTCAGACGAATGCGCGCGCGGCGAGCTTCATCAACGTTAGCCTGGACGCCCTCACCCACTTTCAGAGAACCGGAAACCAGTTTGCCCTGGTGACCAATCGCCTGACCGTATTTCTGGGTGTCGCTGACGCTGAAGCTGAAACCATTGCCTTTCAGCTCGCCTTTATCGCCAACCTGACCGCCGGATTCCGCGTAGAACGGCGTTTTGTCCAGAATGACCACCGCATCCTGACCCGCGCTGATGCTGTCCACAGCTTTACCGTCAACAAACAGGGCGGTCACTTTGCCGGTCAGCTCCAGCGCCTCATAACCTTTGAATTCTGACGCGCTATCAACGCGGATCATCGCGTTGTAGTCTGCACCGAAACCGCTGGACTCGCGCGCACGACGGCGCTGCTCTTCCATCGCGGCTTCGAAGCCCGCTTCGTCAACTTTGATGTTGCGCTCGCGGCAAACGTCCGCCGTCAGGTCAACCGGGAAGCCGTAGGTGTCGTACAGGCGGAAAGCGGTTTCGCCATCCAGCGTGTCGCCCTTAAGTTTCGCCAGCTCTTCGTCCAGCAGCGCCAGACCGCGCTCCAGCGTACGCGCAAACTGTTCTTCTTCGGTTTTCAGAACCTGCTCTACCTGCGCCTGCTGGCGTTTCAGCTCATCACCGGCAGCACCCATCACGCCAATCAGTGGCCCAACGAGTTTATAGAAGAAGGTGTCCTTCGCGCCCAGCATGTTGCCGTGACGGATGGCACGACGAATGATACGACGCAGCACGTAGCCACGGTTTTCATTCGACGGGATAACGCCGTCGGCAATCAGGAACGCGCAGGAACGAATGTGGTCTGCGATAACGCGCAGCGATTTGTTGTTCAGATCGGTCGCACCGGTCACTTCGGCAACGGCTTTGATCAGAGTGCTGAACAGGTCAATCTCATAGTTGGAGTTAACGTGCTGCAGTACCGCGGCAATACGCTCCAGACCCATACCGGTATCAACGGAAGGTTTCGGCAGCGGCTCCATCGTACCGTCGGCCTGACGGTTGAACTGCATGAAGACGATGTTCCAGATCTCAATGTAGCGATCGCCGTCTTCTTCCGGGCTGCCTGGAGGGCCGCCCCAGATGTGGTCGCCGTGATCGTAGAAGATCTCGGTGCACGGGCCGCAAGGGCCGGTATCACCCATCTGCCAGAAGTTGTCAGACGCGTATGGCGCGCCTTTGTTATCACCGATGCGAATAATACGCTCGCGCGGGATCCCGACTTCTTTTTCCCAGATTTCGTAGGCTTCGTCATCGGTTTCATAGACGGTAACCCACAGACGCTCTTTCGGCAGGTTGAACCAGTTTTCACCGGTCAGCAGCTCCCACGCATATTGAATAGCATCGTGTTTGAAGTAGTCGCCGAAGCTGAAGTTACCCAGCATTTCGAAGAACGTATGGTGACGCGCGGTGTAACCGACGTTTTCCAGGTCGTTGTGTTTACCGCCCGCACGCACGCAACGCTGTGAGGTTGTGGCGCGGGAATAATTACGCTTGTCGAGCCCAAGGAACACATCCTTGAACTGGTTCATCCCGGCGTTGGTAAACAGCAGAGTCGGATCGTTGTTCGGTACCAGGGAGCTGCTGGCAACAACCTGGTGTCCCTTACTATGGAAAAAATCGAGAAACGCCTGACGGATCTCAGCGGTGCTCTTGCTCATAATTATCCTGAAATCAAGCTAACGAAATGTC
This sequence comes from Enterobacter sp. C6, assembly GCF_008122455.1. Taxonomy (NCBI): domain Bacteria; kingdom Pseudomonadati; phylum Pseudomonadota; class Gammaproteobacteria; order Enterobacterales; family Enterobacteriaceae; genus Enterobacter; species Enterobacter sp. C6. Next base: position 11,914 of record NZ_QPFW01000161.1, on the reverse strand, counting down.
GTAACCAGCCTGTATCGGTAAACCGTTGGACAGACCAGCTACTGGAAAAAGTGGGAATAAGATAAGTTTTCTTTAGTGGGAAGTAAAATCCCGCATGCGTTCAATCGGCAAAATTACGCCAGATATCCTGAATATCTTCCATCAGAAAGCCGCGGTAGAGCAAAAAGCGCTGGATTTTGACTTTTTCTGAAAATTCACGCGGCAGCGGTTCGCCGTACTTACGAATGGCCTGCTCTTTTGCCAGCTCGCACCAGTCAATGTCGCATTCGCGCATCGCTTTTTCGATGGACTCCCGGGCCACCCCTTTCTGGTTTAGCTCCTGCCGGATGCGCGCGGGCCCGTATCCCTTGCGGCCACGGCTGGCGAGAAACCGCGAGGCAAAACGCTCGTCATCAAGATAGCGATGCTCATAGCACCAGGCGATGACGCGGTCATAATCTTCCGCAGTGGCATCAATATCTTCCGGCCCGTTTTTACTCATCACCGGTGCCGACAGCTTCCGCCGCAGCTCCTGTTCACTGTGGTCACGCACGGCCAGGATGCGCACCGCGCGATCCAGTAGGCGTGCATACGCGGGTCGACGTGTTGTCGGTTCACTCATAAAAAACCTGCTGATTCAGAAATGCAAAAAGGGCCGCATCAGCAGCCCTTCATTGTTAAACGAAAGAATTAAAAGTCTTCGTTAGTTTCTTCAGCATCCGCGCTATCAACCGCGAAATCTGGCGTGGAGTCCTGGTTGTTCAGCAGAAGCTCACGTACCTTCTTCTCGATCTCTTTCGCCGCAGCCGGGTTCTCTTTCAGCCAGGAGATGGCATTCGCTTTACCCTGACCAATCTTGTCACCGTTGTAGCTGTACCAGGCGCCCGCTTTTTCAATCAGCTTCTCTTTCACGCCCAGGTCAACCAGCTCACCGAAGAAGTTAATACCTTCGCCATAGAGGATCTGGAACTCAGCCTGCTTGAACGGCGCAGCGATTTTGTTCTTCACAACCTTCACGCGGGTTTCGCTACCCACCACGTTCTCGCCCTCTTTCACCGCACCGATACGACGGATATCCAGACGGACAGAGGCGTAGAATTTCAGTGCGTTACCCCCGGTCGTGGTTTCCGGGTTACCGAACATCACACCAATTTTCATACGGATCTGGTTGATGAAGATCAGCAGCGTGTTGGACTGCTTCAGGTTACCGGCCAGCTTACGCATCGCCTGGCTCATCATACGTGCCGCGAGACCCATGTGAGAGTCGCCGATTTCACCTTCGATTTCGGCTTTTGGCGTCAGTGCGGCAACGGAGTCGACCACGATAACGTCAACGGCACCAGAACGCGCCAGCGCGTCACAAATTTCCAGCGCCTGCTCACCGGTGTCCGGCTGAGAACACAGCAGGTTGTCGATATCTACACCCAGTTTGCGGGCATAAACAGGGTCCAGCGCGTGCTCGGCATCGATAAACGCACAGGTTTTACCTTCGCGCTGTGCCGCGGCAATCACCTGCAGCGTCAGGGTGGTTTTACCGGAGGACTCTGGCCCGTAGATTTCTACGATACGGCCCATAGGCAGACCGCCAGCGCCCAGCGCGATATCCAGAGAAAGCGAACCGGTGGAGATGGTTTCCACATCCATGGAACGGTCTTCACCCAGGCGCATGATGGAGCCTTTACCGAATTGCTTTTCGATCTGGCCCAGTGCTGCCGCCAACGCTTTCTGTTTGTTTTCGTCGATAGCCATTATTACTCCTGTCATGCCGGGAGAAGCGACTGTGCTTCACCGTGGATTTCTGTTCTGTTGGTGCAATTATACTGTATGGTCATACAGTATCAAGTGTTTTGTAGAAATTGTTGCCAGAGCGTTTTTAACGCATAAACGGTTGCCTGACGACGCACGCTTTCGCGATCGCCGCTGAAGCACTCCCGACGGGTGATCCCTTCCCCTTTGGACGTGGCGAACCCAAACCAGACGGTGCCGACAGGCTTCACGTCGCTGCCGCCGTCCGGGCCCGCAATGCCGCTAATGGAAATCGCGTAATCTGCGCGCGCCTCTTTGAGCGCGCCAATCGCCATCTCGATGACCACCGGTTCGCTGACCGCGCCATGCTGTTCCAGCGTGGATTCACGCACGCCAATCATCTGTGCTTTAGCTTCGTTACTGTAGGTCACAAAACCGCGTTCAAACCAGGCGGAACTGCCGGCAATATCGGTAATCGCTTTCGCCACCCAGCCGCCGGTGCAGGACTCCGCAGTGGTGATTGTCGCGCCACGCTGCTTCAGCGCAAGGCCCACTATCTCGCTAAGCTGCATCAATTCATGGTCAGTCATTCTCGCTCCAGGCATCAGAAAAACGTGCTGCACAAGATAGCACTTTCTCGTCAGATGTGGGGATGCACTTCAGGTTTTACGAGGGGGCTTCAGAAAAAAGCCGGTACGGACGCACCGGCAGTGGAAAGGTTATTTCATGCTGTCAGCGAGAGTGTTCACATTGTGGCGAAACGCCTTAACGTAGGTGTCTGCCACCCCGCCTTTTGCCGACAACGCTTCCGGATAAAGTTCGCCCCCAGGCTGCGCGCCCGTCGCCGACGCAATCTGTTTAACCAGACGCGGATCGAGCTGATTTTCCATAAACCAGGTTTTTACGCCGTCGGCTTTGATCTGATTGATAATCTCAGCGACCTGCGCCGCGCTGGCTTCGCTCTCAGACGACAGCCCCTGCGGCGCCATAAACGTCACGCCGTAGGCGCGGCTGAAATAGCCGAACGCGTCATGGCTGGTCAGCACTTTACGCTTCGCCGGCGGGATCTGGCTAAAGCGCGTTTTGGCCCAGTTATCCAACTGGCTAAGCTGCGCGATATACGGTTTACCGGAGGCTTCCAGCGCGGCTTTGTCATCCGGATCGGCTTTCACCAGCCCGTTCAGAATATTTTGCGCATACAGCGCCCCGTTCGCCGCACTGTTCCACGCGTGCGGATCGGTCACGGTCTTTCCATCTTCCTCAAGCGTGTGGGTTTTCACCCCGGTTGAGGCGACGACCAGCTGTCCTTTGAACCCGGAGGCTTTCACCAGACGGTCAAGCCAGCCCTCCAGCCCCAGACCGTTCACCACCACCACATCGGCCTTGCTCAGCGCCGCGCTGTCTTTCGGCGATGGTTCGAAGGTATGCGGATCGCCGTCCGGCCCGACCAGCGTCGTCACCTTCACATGGTCACCGCCCACCTCCTGGGTGATGTCCCCCAGTATCGAAAAGCTGGTGACCACATTCAGCGTTTTCGCCATCACGCCGTGCGACATCATCCCCAGCGCAAGCGCCACTACTAATCCTGTACGTTTCATCGTTTCCCCTTGCGTTATAAATACGCCCGCAGACTGCCAGCGAGCCTGCTTCGCGTACCCAATAAAATGGAAATAAAGAACAGCGCGCTGGCGGTGAGCACAATGGATGGCCCGGCCGGTAGACTCATCGCCCAGGAGAGGCTCAGCCCCAGCCATGCGCAGAAAATACCGCTGATACCCGCCATCAGGAGTAAGGCAGGTAACGTGCGCACCCAGCAGCGTGCCGCCACGGCCGGAAGCATCATCAGCCCGACGGCCATCAGCGTGCCGAGCACCTGAAAACCGGCCACCAGGTTAAGGACCAGCAGCGCCAGAAACAGTCCGTGCAGCAAGCCGGGCAGCCAGCGGGCGTTCACCTGTAGCCAGGCGGTGTCAAACGCTTCGGTAACCAGTCCGCGATAGAACATCGCCAGTACGATAAGGGTGAACATACACACGCCCGTGACAAACAGCGCGGCGTCGTTGTCCACGGCGAGGATGGAGCCAAACAGCAGATGCAGCAGATCGACATTCGACCCGCGAAGCGACACCAGCGTAACCCCCAGCGCCAGTGAGCCGAGATAAAACCCGGCAAAGCTGGCATCTTCTTTCAGCGGCGTGCGGCGACTGACCAGACCGGCCAGCAGCGCCACGGTAATGCCCGCGATAAAACCGCCGATACTCATCGCCAGCAGCGACATACCGCTGAGCAAATAGCCCACGGCAACACCCGGTAAAATGGCGTGAGAAAGGGCATCGCCCATCAGGCTCATCCGGCGCAGCTGAAGAAACACGCCAAGCGCGGTAGTGCTGACGGAGAGCGCCAGGCAAACCACCAGCGCGCGACGCATAAAGCCGTACTCAATAAACGGCTGAAAAAAGAGATGCCAGATCATGCCACCCTCACCCGCTCGGTTTTCCACTGAGGTACGTCAGCATCCAGCCGTAACGTCTGCGGGAAATGGCGCGACACGCGTTCGCTGTCGTGCAGTACCGCGAGCAGCGTTTGCCCCTGCATGTACATCTCCAGCATCACATCCATCAGCACGTTGCAGGTGGCCTCATCGACCCCGGTAAAGGGTTCATCCAGCATCACCAGCGGCGCCTGCTGCACCAGGACGCGGGCAAACAGCATGCGCTGAAACTGACCGCCGGAGAGTTCATCAATGGTGGATAACGCCATGGATGCCAGCCCAACGCGCTCAAGCGCACTGGCAATGCGCAGCCGCGTTTCGCGACGAAACCCGGAGAAAAGCGAAATGCCCGGCCAGCAGCCCATGCTTACGACGTCCTGTACGGTCAGCGGAAACTGCGCCTCCAGCGCGTGACGCTGTGCCAGCCAGCCGATTACCGGACGCTTACCCTGCCAGCGGAAACCACCGCTGACGGGCGGGATAAATCCCGCCAGCGTTTTCAGCAGCGTGGATTTCCCGCAGCCGTTAGCGCCGATAATGGCGGTCATGCTTCCGCGCTCAATCGTGCCCGAGAGGGGTCGCGTAACGGGCAGGCGTTCATAACCCGCGACCAGTTCATTCATCACGATCATGGCAATGCCACCGCCCAGCGCACGGCCAGCCCGATAAAGACAACAAGCACCAGCGCCAGCAAAAGCCGAACCAGAGCAGACAGAGAAAAAAGGGACGTTGACATGTCGATACCGCATTAAATGTTATAACATAACAATAATGAAAGACGGTTAAGATGTAAATGGAGGGTTTAAAAGGGAGTGTGGCGAAATGTTTCTGCAAAACTTCCCTCTCCCGTGGGAGAGGGTCAGGGTGAGGGCATCAGGCCGCACCGTGCGCGCCGCCATGCCGGGTGGCGGCGTTGCCTTACCCGGCCTACCCGTCGGAGCAGCTTACTGACTAAACGGTGACGCCGCCGGCACGCGGGCCTGGGATACAGCCAGCCCCAGTTGCCACACCGCCATCGCATAGTGAGTGCTGTGGTTATAGCGGGTAATGGCGTAGAAGTTCGGCAGGCCGTACCAGTACTGATAGCCCGTTCCGACATCCAGACGCAGCAGGCTCGCCTGTTGCGCATTACCCAGCGGCTGCGTTGGCGTTAAGCCTGCCGCGGTCAGCTGCGAAATGCTATAGTTGGTTTTGAAGCCATTTTCCAGCCCCGGCGCCTGACCGTTCGCCTGCACCGCCACCTGGCCGCCCGGCACCCAGCCGTGCGCTTTGAAGTAGTTCGCCACGCTGCCGATGGCATCCACCGGATCCCACAGGTTGATGTGACCATCTCCGTTAAAGTCGACGGCATACTGTTTATAGGACGACGGCATAAACTGGCCGTAGCCCATCGCGCCGGCAAACGACCCTTTCAGATCGAGCGGATCGTCCTGCTCGTTGCGCGCCATCAGCAGGAAGGTTTCCAGCTCGGAAGAGAAATACTCCGCGCGGCGCGGGTAGTTAAAGGAGAGCGTCGCCAGCGCATCCAGGATGCGGGTTTTACCCATCACGCGGCCCCAGCGGGTTTCCACGCCAATAATCCCGACAATGATTTCAGGCGGTACGCCGTACACCTGCCACGCGCGGTTGAGCGCATCTTCATACTGATTCCAGAACACCACGCCGTTTTGCACGTTGTCCGGGGTAATAAACTGTTTGCGATAGCGCAGCCACGCGCCGTTTGGCCCGCTCGGCACCTGGGCCGTCGGCGCCTGCCTGTCCATCAGGCGCAGCACGTAGTCCAGACGCTTGGCCTGAGACAAAATTTCGTGCAGCTGCTGTCTGTCAAAGCCGTGTTTGCTCACCATTTTATCGATGAACTGCTCGGCCGCCGGGTTATTCGCGAAGTCGCCGCCCATCTGCATCATATTGTGCTGCGGCTCCAGCAGGAATCCTCCGGAAGGCGCGCCCGCCGTTTGCTGAACGGCTTCGGTCTTAGGTTTGCTACTACAGGCAGACAGCAGAATAAGCGCAGGCAACAGCGCTGCATAACGACGCTTGAACATGAGACATCCATTTAACGGGTTCGATAAGAACCCAGTATGGTAAAGCATCCGCAACACCTCAAGGAAGCGGTACGCACCTCCCCCACGCAAATCCGCGCTTTTTAACACCGAAAATCATTCATCACGTCAATTAACTTTCAAAATAATACATTTTTCTTTCATTGTGAGATCTAACTAACACTTTAAAACCTTTCAAAGTGATTATTATTAGCCGCAGATAGACAAAAACAAACGCCCCACAGGAGAGAAGAATGATAGAAACCATCACCCACGGCGCCGAGTGGTTCATCGGGCTGTTTCAGAAAGGCGGAGAAGTGTTCACCGGCATGGTGACCGGGATCCTGCCCCTGCTGATCAGCCTGCTGGTGATCATGAACGCGCTGATCAACTTTATCGGCCAGCAGCGTATTGAACGCTTCGCCCAGCGCTGTGCCGGGAATCCGCTGTCCCGCTACCTGATACTGCCCTTTATCGGCACCTTCGTGTTCTGCAACCCGATGACCTTAAGCCTCGGTCGCTTCATGCCGGAAAAGTACAAGCCGAGCTATTACGCCGCCGCCTCCTACAGCTGCCATTCGATGAACGGCCTGTTCCCGCACATCAACCCCGGCGAGCTGTTTGTGTATCTCGGGATCGCCAGCGGTCTCACCACGCTTGGCCTGCCGCTCGGCCCGCTGGCGGTGAGCTACCTGCTGGTCGGCCTGGTCACCAACTTTTTCCGCGGCTGGGTGACGGACCTCACCACCGCCATTTTTGAGAAAAAAATGGGCATCCAGCTTGAACAGAAAGTCCATCTTTCAGGAGCCACAGCATGAACCGGATCCGCATTGAGAAAGGCACGGGCGGCTGGGGCGGCCCGCTGGAGTTCGACGCCACCGAAGGCAAAAAGATTGTTTACATCACCGCGGGGACGCGCCCGGCGATCGTCGACAGGCTGCGCGAGCTAACCGGTTGGGAAGCGGTCGACGGCTTCAAGGAAGGGGAACCGCCGGAAGCGGAAATCGGCGTGGCGGTGATCGACTGCGGCGGCACGCTGCGCTGCGGCATCTACCCGAAGCGCCGCATTCCGACGGTGAACATTCACTCCACCGGAAAATCCGGCCCGCTGGCGCAGTACATTCTTGAAGACATTTATGTCTCAGGCGTGAAGGAGGACAACATCACGCTGGTGAATGGCAACCCCGCGCCGCAAAAAGCGGCCCCGCGCGAGTACGACACCAGCAAGAAAATCACCGAGCAGAGCGACGGCCTGCTGGCGAAGGTCGGGATGGGCATGGGTTCCGCCGTGGCGGTGCTGTTCCAGTCCGGGCGCGACACCATCGACACGGTGCTGAAGACCATTCTGCCGTTTATGGCGTTCGTCTCGGCGCTGATCGGCATCATTATGGCCTCCGGCCTGGGCGACTGGATTGCCCACGGCCTCGCCCCGCTCGCCAGCCACCCGCTCGGGCTGGTAACGCTGGCGCTGATCTGCTCCTTCCCGCTGCTGTCGCCGTTCCTCGGCCCGGGCGCGGTGATTGCCCAGGTCATCGGCGTGCTGATTGGCGTGCAGATTGGTCTGGGGAACATCCCTCCGCACCTCGCCCTGCCCGCCCTGTTTGCCATTAACGCCCAGGCGGCGTGCGATTTCATCCCCGTGGGGCTGTCGCTGGCGGAAGCGCGCCAGGACACCGTGCGCGTGGGCGTGCCGTCCGTGCTGGTCAGCCGCTTCCTGACGGGCGCGCCGACTGTGCTGATTGCCTGGTTTGTCTCCGGCTTTATTTATCAATAAGAGGTTCCTGCGATGACCGTGATTTACCAGACCACCATTACCCGCATCGGCCAGAGCGCGGCCGACGCGCTGAGCGACCAGATGCTAATCACCTTCCGCGAAGGGGCGCCTGCGGATATCGAAGAGTTTTGCTTTATCCACTGCCACGGCGAGCTGAAGGGCGAGCTGAAGGCAGGAAGCCAGCTGGAGCTGGGCGAGGCACGCTATGCCGTCACCGCCGTCGGCGACGTCGCTGAACAAAACCTGCGCGAGCTGGGCCACATCACCCTGCGTTTCGACGGCCAGCCGCAGGCGGAGTATCCCGGCACGGTTCACGTTGATGGTCCGGTTCCGCAGGCTGTCACCCCAGGCTGCACGTTAAAATTTGTTGCGTAATTAAGGAGAAACACATGAGTCAGGTTGCCGTTGTCATTGGTGGAGGACAAACCTTAGGCGAGTTCCTCTGCCGTGGGCTTGCCGCTGAGGGCTATCGCGTGGCGGTAGTGGACATTCAGAGTGAAAAAGCCGCCCGCGTGGCGGACACCATTAACACCGAGTTTGGCGAAGGGATGGCGTACGGGTTTGGTGCCGACGCCACCAGCGAGCAGAGCGTGATGGCGCTGGCCCGCGGCGTGGACGAGATTTTTGGACGCACCGACCTGCTGGTCTACAGCGCGGGGATTGCGAAAGCGGCCTTTATCAGCGATTTCGAACTGGGGGATTTTGACCGCTCGCTGCAGGTGAATCTGGTGGGCTATTTCCTCTGCGCCCGCGAGTTTTCCCGTCTGATGATCCGCGACAGCATTCAGGGGCGCATCATTCAGATCAACTCAAAATCAGGGAAAGTGGGCAGCAAGCATAACTCCGGCTACAGCGCGGCGAAGTTTGGCGGCGTGGGGCTGACGCAGTCTCTGGCGCTGGATCTGGCCGAATACGGCATTACCGTGCATTCGCTGATGCTGGGCAACCTGCTGAAATCGCCGATGTTCCAGTCCCTGCTGCCGCAGTACGCCACCAAGCTCGGCATCAAAGCGGAAGAAGTGGAGCAGTACTACATCGATAAAGTGCCGCTCAAGCGCGGGTGCGATTACCAGGACGTGCTGAACATGCTGCTGTTTTACGCCAGCCCGAAAGCCTCGTACTGCACCGGACAGTCGATTAATGTCACCGGTGGGCAGGTGATGTTCTGATCGAGCGGCCTGATGCCCTCACCCTAACCCTCTCCCACAGGGAGAGGGAATACAATAAGGAGCCGATATGGTCACCGCACTCATCACCGTTGCCGCCCTCGCCTGGCTCTGCCAGATGGCGTTCGGCGGCTGGCAAATCCACCAGTTTAACCGCGCGTTTGATGCCCTGTGTCAGAAAGGTCGCGTCGGGGTCGGACGTTCCGGCGGACGCTTCAAACCGCGGGTCGTCGTGGCTATTGCGCTGGATGAAAACAATAACGTCTGCGATTCACTGCTCATGCGCGGCATGACCGTCTTTGCCCGTCCGGTGAAAATACAGGCAATTAACGGCATTTCGTTGCAGGAATTGCAGCCTGATGTGATCTTTCCCCATGATCCACTCTGTCAGAATGCACTATCATTAGCGCTTAATCTGAAACATGGATAATTTCGTTGTGAAAGCTATAGACTTGCGAAATTATCATTTCGCAACCTAAGGAACGAAGCGCCTATGAAACCTCGTCAGCGGCAGGCGGCCATTCTCGAACATCTGCAAAAGCAGGGAAAATGTTCGGTAGAGGATCTGGCCCACTACTTTGACACCACCGGCACGACGATACGCAAGGACCTGGTATTGCTCGAAAACTCTGGCGCCGTCATTCGAACCTACGGCGGCGTGGTGCTCAATAAGGATGAAGCGGACCCGCCTATCGATCACAAAACGCTGATCAACACCCACCAGAAGGCGCTGATTGCCGAAGCGGCGGTAAAATTTATCCACGATGGCGACTCCATTATCCTTGACGCCGGCAGCACCGTCCTGCAGATGATCCCGCTGCTCAGCCGCTTTAACAACATCACGGTGATGACCAACAGCCTGCACATCGTCAACGCCCTGTCAGAGTTCGACAGCGAGCAGACCATCCTGATGCCCGGCGGCACCTTCCGCAAAAAATCCGCCTCATTTCACGGCCAGCTGGCGGAGAACGCCTTCGACCACTTCAGCTTTGATAAACTGTTCATGGGCACCGACGGCATCGACCTGAACGCGGGGGTTACGACGTTCAACGAGGTGTTCAGCGTCAGTAAAGCCATGTGCAACGCCGCGCGGGAAGTAATTTTGATGGCAGACTCGTCGAAGTTTGGCCGCAAAAGCCCCAACATTGTCTGTAGCCTGGAAAGCGTCGACAAGCTGATTACCGACGCGGGTATCGACCCGGCGTTCAGGAAAGCGCTGGAAGAGAAAGGCATCGACGTGATCGTAACCGGAGAAGGATATGAGTGATTTTCTGTTAGAAACGGGCCGCCAGACGCTGATGCTGGAACTGCAGGAAGCCAGCCGCCTGCCGGAACGTCTGGGCGAGGATTTTGTCCGTGCCGCCAACACTATTATCCACTGCGAAGGCAAAGTGATCGTGGCAGGCATCGGTAAATCCGGCCATATCGGCAAAAAGATTGCCGCGACGCTCGCCAGCACCGGCACCCCGGCGTTCTTCGTGCATCCTGCAGAGGCGCTGCACGGCGATCTGGGGATGATAGAAAGCCGCGACGTAATGCTGTTTATCTCCTACTCCGGTTCGGCCAAAGAGCTGGACCTGATTATTCCGCGCCTGCAGGAAAAATCGGTCGCCCTGCTGGCGATGACCGGGAAATCCCGCTCGCCGCTGGCGCTGGCCGCCAAAGCGACGCTGGATATTTCCGTTGATCGTGAAGCCTGTCCGATGCACCTCGCCCCGACATCCAGCACCGTCAACACGCTGATGATGGGCGACGCGCTGGCGATGGCGGTAATGCAGGCGCGCGGCTTTAACGAAGAAGATTTCGCCCGCTCGCATCCGGCGGGCGCGCTCGGGGCACGCCTGCTCAACAAGGTTCACCACCTGATGCGCACCGACGATGCTATTCCGCAGGTCAAACTCGATACCAGCGTCATGGACGCGATGCTGGAGCTGAGCCGCACCGGCCTGGGGCTGGTAGCGGTGTGCGATGACGACGGGTACGTCAAAGGCGTGTTCACCGACGGCGACCTGCGCCGCTGGCTGGTGGGCGGCGGCAAGCTGGAAACCAAAGTGTCGGACGCCATGACACAGGGCGGGCTGACGCTGAACGCCGAGAGCCGCGCCATTGAAGCCAAAGAGGTGCTGATGAAGCGCAAAATCACCGCCGCGCCGGTGGTGGATGACGCCGGCAGACTGTGCGGTGCCATCAACCTGCAGGATTTCTATCAGGCCGGGATTATCTAACCCTTCAGTCCGAGACGCTTCGCCAGCCGGTGCAGGTTGGCGACGTCCATCTCCAGCGCCCGGGCGCACGCCGCCCAGTTACGGTTATTCTGCTCCAGCGCGCGGGTAATCCTCTGACGCTGAAACGCCTCCGTGGCTTCACGCAGATTTTCATTCGCTATCCCTGGCGCCGCCTGCACGACAGCCGGTGTGGTTTCATCCTGCAGCGCAAAATGGCGCGCGTGGATCACCACTTCGTCACCCGAACGCGTCGCTCGCGCCAGCACCACCGCACGGTGGATCGCATGCTCCAGCTCGCGCACGTTGCCCGGCCAGCCGTAGCTCAGCAGATGCGCCCTCGCCCCCGGGCTTAACACCACGCGGGAAAGACCCATCCTGAGACGGCACTGTTCGCAGAAATAGCCCGCCAGCAGCACCACGTCGTCCCCGCGCTCGCGCAGCGGCGGCACGGTAAGCGGGAACACGCTCAGGCGGTGGAACAGGTCGGCGCG
>NZ_QPFW01000160.1:0-15479 GCF_008122455.1 Enterobacter sp. C6 | reverse complement strand
TCGTTCCTGGCGTATCTGGGCTATCTGGCCGGATACCAGCATATCAACGACTGTATGGAAGATAAGAACTACCGCCTCGCCGCGCACGCGCTGATGCTTAACGAGCAGGCGCCCACGCTGAAAGTGAAAGGCGTTGATTTAGGTCGTTATGCCGATCTCCTGATTGCCCGCTACAGCAATCCGGCCCTGCGCCATCGGACATGGCAAATTGCGATGGACGGCAGCCAGAAGCTCCCGCAGCGTATGCTGGACTCCGTGCGCTGGCATCTGGTGCATCAGAAACCTTTCCCACTTCTGGCGCTGGGCGTGGCAGGGTGGATGCGCTATGTCGGCGGCGTGGACGAGCAGGGTAATGCGATTGACGTGAGCGATCCGCAGCTGGCGGTGATTCAGGCGGTGGTGAAGGGCAGTGCGGAGGGGGAAAGCCGGGTCAAGGCGCTGCTCGGTATCGAGGCCATCTTCGGCAAAGAGTTACCGCGGGAAGCAGGCTTTGTTGATGCGGTGATGAAGGCATATCAGACGCTGCTGCAACAGGGCGCGAAAGCGACCGTGGCCCAGTACGTCTCTCAACGGTAATTCAGCACATGCCGCCGTTCGCGGCGGCATGTCTGCGCACAGCTTAGTGCATCCCCAGGCGAATCAGCTCAATCGGCTCGAACTTACCTTCGCATCCTTCCACTTCAACCGTTTTGCTGCGGCGCACCTGCGCGGCATCCAGCCCGTCGCTGTGGATCGCTTTAATCACGCCAGTTTTGCCCGTGCCGCTAATCATGACGCGGCTGCCGGTGGTGATTGCATTGCGGTTACGGTCGTATGTCATCATGGTATTTTCTCCTCTCTAACCTGTTCGTTACGGCGCTATTTCAGGGTTGCCGTTCACGGAGCATATAAATACGCCTGTCTGCATCACATGTTTTTGTTTTTGATCAAACTCACACTTTTTTCTTTATTGTGTTGGGCACTGACGGTTCACGACAGGAATTTACAAAGCAGACCGTTATTTTCATTAATTGATAGTTTCGACAGGGAAGCGTTGAGGGTTGGTTTATATTCCCGGTGCCATTCTGGGTACAGGAAATAACCCTTTCATCGGAATAAGGAGTCAGGCTTATGTATAAGAAGATTTTGATGCCTGTTGATGTGTTTGAAATGGATTTGAGCGACAAAGCGGTTCGCCACGCGGCAAACCTTGCGAAGGCAGAGGGCGCCTCGATTACCCTGGTCAATATTCTGCCAGCCAGCAGTCGGTCCCTGCTGCGCGGATTTAACGCCGATATTAAAAAGTTTGAAGAATATATGACTGAAGAATCCGGGAAGAAAATGAACGCGTTAAAAAGACTGTTCGATATCTCGCCGGAGAAAATTGACACCCTGGTTCGCTTTGGCAACGTCCGCGATGAAATTATCAGGCTGAGCAAGGAGGGGGCATATGACGTGATTGTCATTGGGTCGAAAAATCCGGGCATCACCACCCATCTGCTGGGATCAAATGCGGAATCTATCCTGCGCTACGCCACAATTCCGGTGTTAGTCGTTCGCTAAACCCATCGCCGCGTCCGAAAGGGGCGGCGTAATATTACTCTTCGCTAAACCACTCGCTATTTTCCTGACGAATAAGCTGCACGGACTCGCTAATTTCCTGCAGATGCAGCGTCATCGCTTTTTCCACAGCGTCCGCATCGCGTTTTTCCAGCGCGCTGAAAATATCGTGATGCTGTCGGAGCAGCATTGCCGGCGGGGAGACGTGATCGAGGCTCATGTAGCGCACGCGGTCGATGGTGGCCTTGATGTTTTCGATGGTGTCCCAGGCCAGCTGGCAATCCGCAATCTGCGCCAGTTTCTGGTGGAATTCATCATCAAGCTGGAAGAAGTCATTCAGCTGCTTACGGTCAATCGCAATCCGCTGCTGATGCAGGTTCTGCTCCAGCAGGTAACACTGGTTGTCGTTGATGAGCGTTGCGGCACGCCGCGCCACCGCGCATTCAATGGCCTGGCGAACAAAACAGCCGTTGCGTACCTGAGAGAGTGAAATTTTGTTCACGTAGCTGCCGCGCTGCGGGCGGATCTGAATTAGACCGTTTTCCGCAAGCTTAATAAACGCTTCACGCACCGGCTGCCGGGAAACGTCAAACCGCACGGAGACCTCTTTTTCAGAAAGCGGCGTTCCCGGTGGGATCAGGCAATGGACAATATCACGTCGCAAAATGCGATAGATTTGCTGGTTTACGGGCTGGGTGGGATTGAGTTGCGATTCAGCGGCCATGAGTTGTCATTTCTCAGAGAATTAGCCCGAACATACTACCATTCTTTTATAATCCGAAACAGACCCGGCCCGCAGGCCGGGAAGGGCAGCGTTAGCCACGATGGACGCTAAGTCCGGCAAAACTCTGGCTGACCGGCATCATTTCTACGGTATTGATGTTGACGTGTTTTGGCAGCGTCGCCACCCACCAGACCGTTTCGGTGACATCTTCCGGCGTCAGGGCGTTCGCGTTTTCATAGGTTTTGTCCGCTTTCGCGTCATCGCCTTTGAAACGCACGTTGGAAAACTCGGTGCCACCCACCAGGCCCGGCTCGATGTCGGTGACGCGAATGGCGGTGCCGTGCAGATCGGTACGCAGGTTAAGGCTGAACTGGCGCACAAACGCTTTCGTCGCGCCATAGACGTTGCCGCCCGCGTAAGGCCAGCTCCCGGCGGTGGAACCGATATTGATAATGTGACCGCGGTTGCGCTCGACCATGCCCGGCAGCACCGCGCGGGTCATATAGACCAGCCCTTTGTTGTTGGTGTCGATCATGTTTTCCCAGTCTTCCACGCTGGCTTTGTGGGCAGGCTCCATGCCCAGCGCCAGACCGGCATTGTTGACCAGCACGTCGATGGCGCGCCATTCTGCTGGCAGATTAGCGATCATCTCTTCGATCGCTGCGCGGTTACGCACGTCCAGCTGCGCGGTCAGGATGCTGTCGCCTAGTTCGTCTTTGAGCTCCTGTAAACGCTCCTGACGGCGGCCGGTCGCGATAACCTTGTGCCCGTTGGCGACGAAGCGACGCGTGATGCTTTCACCAAAACCTGCCGTTGCCCCGGTAACTAAAATAATCATCTCACTGTTCCTCAACGCTTTTTGTGTTGTACTAACATAGCACGGCCGCAGAGGGTGCGTTAAGGCAACATTTGTATGACAGCGTTGCAGGGGATGGCGGCCTGGCCTACTCTGGGAGGATACCCGTACTCAGGAGCGAAAGATGACGGCCACGAATCCCTTTTTTAACATCAGCCTGCTGCCTTACCAGGCCCCCCATTTTGATGAGATCAACGACAGCCACTATCGTCCGGCCTTCGATGAAGCCCTTCGCCAGAAGCGGGCGGATATTGACGCGATTGTCGCTCAGGCCGCTGCGCCTGACTTCGCTAACACCGTGCTGGCGCTGGAGAAAAGCGGCGCTTTGCTCCAGCGCGTCAGCAGCGTGTTCTTCGCCATGACTTCCGCGCACACCAATCCGTATTTACAGGAGCTCGAGGAACAGTTCTCCACCGAGCTTGCCGCGCTGGCAAACGATATCTGGCTGAATGACGTACTGTTCGCCCGCGTGGAGAGCGTCTGGCAGGACCGTGCCGCGCTGGACGCTGAATCCCGTCGTCTGGTCGAGGAGACGTATCAGCGGTTTATTCTGGCCGGCGCGCGTCTGAATGAGACAGAAAAGGCCGAGCTAAAGGCGTTGAATACCGAGGCGGCCTCCCTGACCAGCCAGTTTAACCAGCGTCTGCTGGCTGCCGATAAAACGGGTGGGCTGGTGGTGGATTACGCGCACCAGCTTGACGGGCTCAGCGCCGGTGATATCGCTGACGCGGCTCAGGCTGCCGCGGAGCGAGGGCTAAACGATCGCTGGCTGATCCCGCTTTTGAACACCACCCAGCAGCCCGCGCTTTCCGCGCTGTGCAATCGTCAGACGCGCGAAAACCTTTTCAACGCAGGCTGGACGCGCACCCAGAAAGGGGATGAAAACGATACTCGCGCACTGATCCTGCGTCTGACGGCGCTACGTGCGCGACAGGCCCGTCTGCTGGGTTTTGAGGATTACGCCAGCTGGAGCATCGCCGATCAGATGGCGAAAACCCCGGCCGCCGCGCTGGAATTTATGCGCGGCATTGTGCCTGCCGCCCGCGCCCGCGCGGAACGCGAGCAGGCCGATATTCAGAAAGTCATCGACGACGAGCAGGGCGGTTTCACCGTGGAGGCCTGGGACTGGGCCTTTTATGCGGAGCGCGTGCGCCAGGCAAAATATGCCCTCGATGAATCGCAGATCAGGCCCTACTTTGCGCTCAATACCGTGCTGCAGGATGGCGTATTCTGGGCAGCCAGCCAGCTGTTTGGCATTCGCTTCGTCGAACGCTTCGATATCCCGGTGTATCACCCGGACGTCCGCGTATGGGAAATTTTCGACCACACCGGTGAGGGCATGGCGCTGTTTTACGGTGACTTCTTTGCCCGTGATTCCAAGCAGGGCGGGGCATGGATGGGGAATTTCGTCGAGCAATCCTTCGAGTTTGCTGCCCGTCCGGTGATCTACAACGTCTGTAACTACCAAAAACCGGCGAATGGCGGTGTCGTGCTTCTCTCCTGGGATGACGTGATAACCCTGTTCCACGAGTTTGGCCATACGCTGCACGGTCTCTTTGCCAGCCAGCGGTTCGCCACGCTTTCCGGCACCAATACGCCGCGTGATTTTGTTGAGTTCCCGTCGCAAATCAACGAGCACTGGGCCAGCCATCCACAGGTGTTTACCCATTATGCGCGCCATTACGAAACCGGTGAGCCGATGCCGGACGCGCTGCGGGAAAGCATGCTCAACGCGACCCATTTCAACAAGGGTTATGACATGACGGAGCTGCTGGCTGCCGCGCTGCTGGACATGAACTGGCACGGCATCAGTGAGGCCGTTTCGAGCGTGGAGGATTTTGAAGCGGCTGCGTTGAAAAAAGAGGGGCTGGATCTGCCCGCCGTACCGCCGCGCTATCGCAGCAGCTATTTTGCCCATATTTTTGGCGGCGGCTACGCGGCGGGATATTACGCCTATCTCTGGACGCAGATGCTCGCTGATGATGGCTATCAGTGGTTTGTTGAACAGGGCGGCCTGACCCGTGAAAACGGGCAAAAATTCCGCGAGGCGATTTTGTCCCGTGGTAACAGCACGGATTTAGCCGAACTGTATCGCAACTGGCGCGGGCACGATCCGAAGATTGAGCCGATGCTGGAGAATCGCGGGCTGAGCGAATAGAGTCAGTCTCATCAGAAAAAAAGAACCGGGCTTTACGCCCGGTTTTTTTATACGTTTCATCGTTCCTGTGACCGCTACAGCAAAAAATAGTCTTAATATCCATTCTGTGTAAATACAATCGCTGAGGTGATAAGTTACTTTGACCGGTATATTTAATTAACCGAATTTAGGCTGTAAAAGAGTTAATGATTAATAATTTGATCTGGGTTGTAAAAACCACATATTCTTTAGCTTCAGATTTTTTGCTATAAAATTTTATTATTTTTTGCCGATAAATGAAGGTGGCATAAATATTGACGTAATAGCAGTTAAGAAGGCGAAAGATGACCCTACCTCTGAACAATCCGGCTTTCACGGATACCGAGCCTTCTAAAGGCCTGATAAATAAAACCTTTACCTATATTGTTACGTTGTTGATAAGTATTTTCATCGCCGCAATAATATCTCTGCTAATAATAAAAGATAATGTTAATGAAATCAGCGACAAGCACGATGAATTTTTGTTAAGGGAAGCGCTGGATACCCGCCAGGAAAGCATGCGAAGTCATTTGAAAGACAATGCAGAGTGGGGAGATGCCTACAAATATCTTCATCTGAACACTGACGTTCACTGGGCATGGGATAAGCAAAACCTGGGTAAGTCCCTCTATGACAACTTTGGCTACGAAGGGGTGTTTGTTCTCTCCCCGGAAGGGAGAACGCGGTACAGCGTGGTTGACGGGAAACTGAAGCTTCAGGATCTGGATCGCTGGTTAGATAAATCCACCAAAGACCGTTTACTCCGTGAGGTGAGCCTAAAAAATGGATTGCCGGTTTCTATGCTAACGCTTATCGATTCCGTTCCGGCCATTGTTTCTGCGGAATGGATAACGACGGGGGATGATACGAGCGTGCAGCCCTTACCGGGGAAAGCTTCGACAATGGTGTTTATAGACAAGCTAACGGCTAAAAAACTCCTCACGATTGGGCAGTATGCCGGCGTCAAAAATGTTCGTACTTCACCCGATCCAGTCACTTCTCAAATAAACAACCAGACTGAATTTACCTTAAGTGCCCAGAATGGTGATGTGCAAATTATCTGGGACAGCGAAAACCCAGGCCAGGCGTTGATTATTTATTTTTTACCCTTACTCATCCTTTCAGTCATTCTGACGGTATCGATGACGGTTATTCTCATGCGTCATATTATGCAGAAGGCGAGAATGCTTGACGAAAATACCTTTCTCCTCGAGCAGGCACGGTTAAATCTCATCACGAGTGAAAAACGATTCCGGGACGTCAGTGAAACAACCAGCGACTGGTTCTGGGAAACAGATTTATCGTTAAAGATAACGTGGCTTTCAGGTCGTTTTTCTACAGTGACGGGATATGAAAATAGCGAATGGATAGGCCGCAGGTTGGATGAACTCTTTCCCTCGACAGCTGGATTATTACATGGCTGTGTCAGCCGCCGCGAGTTAACTGAACGCTTTGAATTTAAGAACTGCCCTTATACTCACGCGCAACAATCCACGTCCTATTGCACGCTTCTGGCAAAGTTTTCTGCACAGCCTGACGGAACGGTGGTGTTGCGGGGCGCGGCAACCGACGTCTCTCAGGAAGTTGAAGCAACAAAACGTGTGGAGTTCCTGTCACGCCATGATGAATTAACCGGTCTGCCGAACCGGTATCATATTAAGGAGTTTCTTGCAGGCCAGTTCGCTAAAGAAGGCGTCAATCATTATCCCTTTGCCATGATTTGCCTCGATTTAGACAAGTTTAAACCCGTCAATGATATTTTTGGGCATTCCGCGGGCGATGCTCTGCTTGGCGAGGTCGCTTTACGGCTTAAAAACTGCGTTCGTCGAGGTGATTTTGTCGCAAGGCAGGGAGGGGATGAATTTATGCTGCTCCTCGGCAACAGCAGCCAAAAAGAGCACATTGAGGAGGTGTGTCACCGCATCGTGCAAGAACTTAACCGTCCTTTCTCCATTGAGGGCAATGATGTGGCGATAGGCGTAAGCATGGGTATTGCGCTGGCTCCCCAGGATAGCCGCAGCGCAAACGATCTTTTACGCTATGCGGATATTGCGCTTTACCAGGCGAAACAATCCGGCAGAAACAGATGGGTCTATTATCGCCCGGATATGTCGGAAAAATTGACCGAACGGAGAAAACTGGAATTAGAACTGAAGACAGCGATTCGCGAAGAGCAACTCTATCTGGTTTACCAGCCGCGTTATAACCTCCGATACTCGAAAATAGACGCCGTCGAAGCGCTGGTACGTTGGAAGCACCCGCAGAGAGGGACTATGATGCCCGATCAGTTCATCACCCTGGCGGAAGAAACAGGCCTGATTATTAACCTCAGCAACTGGGTCATACGCACAGCGTGTGCGGAGACAAAAGATAAATTGCCGGGGTTATCGGTATCCGTAAATATTTCTGCTATCGAATTTCAGGCAAGCGATCTTGCCGAAAGGATAAAAGAGATACTTCATGAAACAGGGCTTGAGCCTAACCGTCTGGAAATAGAAGTGACTGAAAATGTCACGCTTTCCGATCCAGAAAAAACCTTGCAGACCATGAAGTCTCTCAAAAAAATGGGTGTCCGCATTCTGATCGACGACTTCGGTACCGGCTATGCATCCCTGAGCTATCTCCGGAAGTTTCAGTTTGACGGGCTCAAGCTCGACAAGAGTTTTATTTTTACCCTGGGCGATTCACCGCAGAATCAATCAGTCGTAGAGAAAATTATCGATCTGGGTAAAGCCTATTCGATGGCGGTAACCGCAGAAGGGGTGGAGACTGCCGAACAACTCTCTTTTCTTAAAAAAAATAAATGTGATGAAGTTCAGGGCTACTTGCTTGGAAAACCGGCCGCTATTACGGACTTAAATTTAAACGCAAACAGAGTCAATCTCTAAAGCGTGCTTTCATTCAGGGAAACGTAAATGAAAAACCGGGCATGTCGCCCGGTTTTTTTATCTTACAACCAGCACAGGGCATTTCGCATGCCGCACCACTGCCGCAGCGTTTGAACCCAACAGATAGGTCGATATGTCAGGCTTATGGGAGGCGATGATAATCAGGTCGGCGCCGATCGTGTCAGCGAGCTTAAGGATTTGATCCTTAGGGGATCCCGTCACGGCGTGAGTCTGAATCTTATCTGCAGGGATTTTGAATTGCTTAACAATTTCATCCAGTTTAGCTAAAGCAGCGTGCTGGAACTCTTTCATCTTCGGCATTTCTACGGAGTAGGCCAAACCTAATGATGAGTAATAAGGAAGAGATGGAATAACAGTAAGAAAGTGAACTTTAGCTGTGTTAAGTGCTGTATGTGCCTGAACGAAGGGGATAACCATGTGCGTCAGGCTATCCTCGGAGATATCAATGGGAACCAAAATTGAATTGTACATGTGTTCCTCCTGAGTGTTTTTTGCACAGCTCAGGTTAAACCGTTATTTCCAGCAAAACAGAGAGCAGGCTTTCATAACGGGGACAAATTTCGGTTCTGTGATTTAGGTACAGTTGAACCTGCCTGTCATTCCGTCGTGACAATGAACATTCTTGCTTCCTGGGCGAGCTGGCGTTCAGCCTTAATCGGCGCATATTTTTCCGAATGATAGAAGGCAATGGCCTGATCCAACGTCGGGAATTCAAAAATGCCTGCATAGGGTAACGGCGCTACTTCCCCTTCCAGTACCTGTGCGACAGCTCCAAAATGGACAATTTTTCCGCCTGCCTCCTCTAATGCTGACGTGAAGCGAGGGGCCAGGCTGGCCTGTCTGGCAGGGTCAATGACCCGTAAGTTGATATGAACAAAGGCAGGCATAATGGTTCCTCAAGCAGTATAAATAGTGTATATACAGTATTAACTTTAGCATTGCTTGTCGAGATGAAATGATGAACAACATTGATGTGGCGCCGTTGGAGACCATTCCGGAGGTCTGTCCGGCGTTTCAGGCGCGCGCTACCGCTCGGGCTATTACGCGCTATTACAACGCCTGCTTCAGACCGTTTGATCTGACCGCTGAGCAGTTCAGTCTGATGGTTGGCATCGGGGGTTCTCCTAATGAAACCGTTGCGGAACTCGCCGCCAGAGCAGGGGTGGATGCGACAACACTGAGTCGTAATATCCGTAGTCTGGAATCCCGGGGCATTATTGACTCGGCTGGAGGCCGTGGACGTGCCGGAAAACGACTCACGCTGACAGCTGAAGGCTGGCGTCTGCTTGAAGAGGTCATGCCGGTATGGCAATCCGCTAAGCAGGAGTTGTCCCACCTAATGGGCAGCGAGCAGCTTAGCCTGACGACGGAGATGATGAAACGTCTGGCTAAAATCAGTGCTGCCTTATGAAGCTCTCCGCGTTATTGTCAGAGGCTGTGCAAAACGGAAAGGTTGTACCGGGCGTAATGCCCGGTAATAGACTTAAATTGCGTGACAGCTGACGGACGCGATAATTTTATTCCCGCCGATATTACCCATAATCAGATCGAGTAATTTCCGGTATTCCTCCCGGGTCATCACCTCGGCCCGAATTTCAGTTTTACCTTCTGATTGCGCCGTTGCGCAATAAATGGATTTCAGGCTTAAGGTCAACTCTTTCGCCATGTTTACCACGCTCTGTCGGACCGCATCTTCATGCTCATCATTGCAGGTGATTTTCAGGACATAGCATTTTTCGCCTTCATGGAGCGCGGGCAGTTGATTAATCCGTTGCGCAGCTTCGCGAAGCAATATGTTGGCACAAAGAATAATCACGCTGGCCATACCGGCATTCCAGAATTGACCTAAGCCGCACAGCACACCAATTCCGGCCGAACACCATAGCGTTGCGGCGGTATTTAGACCACGAATATTCATTCCTTCACGCATAATGACGCCAGCGCCAAGGAAACCTATTCCGGAGACGATCTGCGCTGCAATGCGTCCCGGGCTATCGGGGGACGTCGAGATGGAACTTAAAATAAACACGGCAGCGCCCGTCGCAACCAGTGCATTGGTACGAAGCCCGGCCATACGCTGGCGCCATTGTCTTTCCGCGCCGATAATTGCGCCCAGCAGCATCGCTGCGAGCAGATGAGAGATATAAGGGAACATCAGCCTGTCGCCTGTTAACATGATTAAACGATAAGCGTCAGTGCTTCACATAGCACAGTATGACGCCGTTAAAACGCAAAGCATGTCAGCGGGAGGGTGGCGGAAAGAGTGAATGGTTAAACATGAACATCGTGATGCCCCACAAATTTGGTCGTTCTTAATGTATTGGGATGCAATCACGTAAAGAGGATTGCTGCCCACCATAAAGGTAAGCAGCGAGAAAATCGCGTCAGCTTACCTTCGTATCGACGATAAAATAACTTTCCAACGAAGGACTCCTGTGAAAATTTATTGCCAGTATAGTCAGGGGCGATAATGAGTAAAGTGAAAAAACAACGTCCGTTATGAATTGTTTAAGTTCGGAAGACATATTTTTAAGACGTCATCTGATTTTCAAATATACCCGGTATACTACATTTCCTTTTTTACAGGCGATAACAGACAAAGGCAGGATGTATGTCTCTTCGTTCGCTGCGGGCGTTATGCCTGACAAGTTTTTTCATTGCGGATGTTCGCGATGGCCTGGGACCTTTTCTCGGTATTTTTCTGACCGAACGCCACTGGACCCCTGATGATATTGGCATCCTGATGACGGCCGGCGGGCTGGCGGGGTTACTGGCCACGCTGCCGGCGGGGTTCATCACCGACACCTCCCGCAACAAGCGTGCTGTGCTCGCGCTGCTGTGCATTCTGATCACACTAAGCACGCTTCTGCTCTGGTTTAGCCAGCAGAGCGCCGTGGTCGCCGTGTCGCAAATCGTCACCGGTATCTGTGCGGCATTTGTCGGGCCGTTGATCGCCGGGATTACGCTGGGGTTGACCGGGCAGAGCGGCTTCAGCGCGCAGATGGGCAGAAACGAGGCGTTCAATCACGGCGGCAATTTCATGACCGCTCTGATTGCAGGCGGCATTGCCTGGTACTGGGGCGTGGGCGGGATTTTCCTGCTGATGACCTGTACCACGCTGCTAACGCTGTGTGCGCTGCTTGCCATTCGCAACAGCGATATCGATAACGACGCGGCGCGCGGGCTGTCCTCTTCAGCGAGCCTGCCGGTCCCCGGTTTTGCGATGCTGATGAAAAACCGGGCGCTGTTTGTGACCGGGCTGACGCTGCTGCTGTTCCACCTGGCAAACGCCGCGCTATTACCGATGCTGAGCATGAGGGTGGCTGCGGCACCCGCCACGATCAACCCCGGTTTGTACGCGGCGGGTACCGTCATCATCTCGCAGGCCGTGATGATCCCCGTCGCCATCTGGGCTTCGCGCCGGATCGAACATTTTGGCTACTGGCGCTTAATTATGCTGGCGCTGCTGGTCATGCCGGTACGCGCGGCGCTGGCGGCATCCACGGACGCGCCGTTAATGATGATCCCGGTACAAATTCTCGACGGCCTGGCCGCCGGGATCCTCGGTGTCGTCGTACCATCGTTTATTGTGGTGCTGCTGCGCGGAAGCGGGCACGTCAATGCCGGGCAGAGTGTGGTGATGCTGATGCAGGGGGTTGGGGCATCCATGAGCCCGGCGTTAACCGGGACGATCGCCGGTCATTACTCGTTTGCGACGGCATTCAGTGTCCTGAGCGCGATTGCGCTGGCCGCCGTCCTGATCTGGTGGCGCGTTGCGCACCGCAGCTGGGAAACAAACGCGCCGGGTGAGGCTTAGCCACCACCCGGCGTAGCACTTAAGCCAGTTCGTTAGGGCACGGCTCACCCTTTTCTAACTGCTGAAGATTGCCCAGCGTGGTTTCCGAAATGCTGATCAGGGCTTCGGCAGTCAGAAACGCCTGATGTCCGGTAAACAGGACGTTATGGCAGGCAGAGAGGCGACGGAACACGTCGTCCTGGATGACATCATTAGACTTATCTTCAAAGAACAGATCGCGTTCGTTCTCATACACGTCCATCCCCAGCGCGCCAATTTTCTGGGTTTTCAGCGCTTCGATTGCGGCCTGAGAGTCAACCAGTCCGCCGCGGCTGGTGTTGATGATCATCACGCCATCTTTCATCTGGTCAAACGCCGCCTGATTGAGCAGGTGGTAGTTTTCCGGCGTCAGCGGACAGTGCAGGGAGATCACGTCGGACTGCGAGAACAGCGTCGGCAGGTCAACGTACTCCACGCCCAGATCCAGCGCTGCGGCGCTTGGGTACGGATCGAATGCCAGCAGACGCATGCCAAAGCCTTTCAGAATGCGCAGGGTAGCCACGCCAATTTTACCGGTGCCGATCACGCCAGCGGTTTTGCCGTACATGGTAAAGCCGGTCAGCCCTTCCAGCGAGAAGTTGGCGTCACGGGTACGCTGATAAGCGCGGTGAATACGACGGTTGAGGGACATCATCATGCCAATCGCATGTTCCGCGACCGCTTCCGGGGAGTACGCCGGAACGCGAACCACCTTCAGACCCAGCTCTTTTGCCGCATCGAGATCCACGTTGTTAAAGCCCGCACAGCGCAGGGCGATGTACTTCACCCCCTGTTTTTTCAACTCTTCCAGCACCGGACGACTGCCGTCATCGTTTACGAAAATGCAGACGCCTTCACAGCCGTGCGCCGTTTTGGCGGTTTTTTCGGACAGCAGAAAGTCGAAAAATTCAAGCTCAAACCCGTAAGCCTCGTTAACATGTTGCAGATACTTTTTGTCGTACTGCTTTGTGCTGTATACCGCGAGTTTCATAAGACTTTCTCCAGTGATTTTGCATTCACGTTAGCATGATTAAAATTATCTTACAATTTATAAAATATTATTGAATTCAATAAGTTCTATCAATTATTCTAGAGCATATGTGCACCCTAACTCCATGATATTCTTACTACGAGAAATCTTCGGCGCGGATCTGATCGGGACATATAGCGGAAAATGAAGTGGGTAGAGGATGCGAGAAACGCCTGTCTGAATTACGTTAAAGAATGGCAAGAGGGTGCGAAAACTGCAATCCTTCCTGATGTGATGGGACGATATCAGAAACTGGGTGAGTTTCTGATAAAGAGGGAGAATGATGCATGTCTCAACAATTGGAATTGTCCTTATCTCCGCCGATGCTGCCTGCTTTGTGCTATTTTATTGTTTCTATTGTGATTTTCTTCTTATTGTACTTCGGGAAATTGAAAGTTAACCGGCTCCGGAAATATCCACTGTTCATTGCTTATACGCTGTTTGTGATAGCCATTGCTGCCATTCAAATTAACGTTTTTGCCAACGGCTATGAGTTTGTTAGCGCATTTTTACTTATTGATTTTGATCCCTGGCGGTACAACTCGGTGTATTGGGGGTCGTTGATATTCGCCATGCTTTACCTTCTGGCGTTGCCTCGGAACAGGCCCTAGTTTCGCAACTTAACGTTACAGCATCTATTCTTAAACCTGGCTTTGACTTCAACTGACCAGCTAAACATGCGACAATGATCGGCACTGCCGGCTTAATTCTTTTGCTAAATCAGGATATTAACTGCCCATGAAGGGTAAATACAAAGCCGCTCTTGCGCTTTTACTGCTGTTCATATTGTTGCCGCTGACGCTGCTGATGACGCTCGCCCAGTGGGTACCGACGCTCGCCGGGATCTGGCTGCCCGTCGGGACGCGCATCGCTTTCGAAGAGAGTCCGAAACTGACTCGCCACGCGCTGGTGATCCCCGATCTTCGCTATCTGGTTGAAGACTGCGAAATTGCCCGCATCGATAACGTGACGTTGTCACATCCCAGCCGCTGGAAGCTGGATATCGGCGCGCTGGATCTTAACTCCGTTTGCCTGAGCAAAATTCCCCAGTCTGCGCCCTCAACTGTCGCTCCCAAAACGCTGGCCCAGTGGCAGGCGGTATTGCCCAATACCTGGCTTACGGTTCACCGCCTGACGCTGTCGCCCTGGCAGCAGTGGCAGGGTGAGCTTAATGCGTCGCTGACCCCGTCCAGCCAGGAGATCGCCTATAAAGGCGAGCAGGTCAGCATTAAAGGCACGCTTCGCGGCCAAACGCTCTCGGTCAGCCAGTTTGATGTACAGCTCCCGGACCAGCCGCAGCCGATTAAGCTGGTGGGCGAGTTTACCTTGCCGCTGGTTCCTGACGGCGTGCCGGTGAAAGGCCACGCGGTGGCGACCTTTAACGTGCCACAGTTAACGTCCCTGGTCGACGCCGATCTGGACTGGGAAGAGAATCAGGGACAGCTGGTGGTGATGGCGCGGGACAACCCCGATCCGCTGCTCGACCTGCCGTGGCAGATCACGGCGGAGCAGCTGAACATCAGCGACGGGCGCTGGAACTGGGATCTCTCGGGTATGCCGCTGAGCGGGCGGGTATCCCTTCGTGCAGACAACTGGCAGCAGGGGCTGGAGAAAACCACCCTGACCGGACGACTGAATGTGCTGACGCACGGCGATGCGGGGAAAGGCAACGCGGTACTGAATATTGGGCCCGGCAGGCTCAGTATGGAAAACAGCGACATGCCCCTGCATCTCAGCGGCGAGGCGAAGCAAAACGATCTCATTCTTTACGCCAAATTGCCCGCCACGCTGACCGGCAGCCTGTATGAACCGCAGCTGGCCTTTGAGCCGGGCGCGCTGCTCCGCTCGCGCGGGCGCATCATCAATTCACTCGATATCGATGAAATCCGCTGGCCGCTGGCGGGCGTGAAGCTGACGCAGAAGGGCGTGGACGGTCGTTTACAGGCGATTCTGCGCGCCCATGAAAACGAGATGGGTGATTTTGAACTCCACCTGGACGGCCAGGCTAATGACTTTTTACCCGATAACGGCCTGTGGCAGTGGCGCTACTGGGGAAAAGGCGGTTTTACGCCGATGCATGCCCGCTGGGATGTCGCCGGGAAAGGCGAGTGGCGCGACAACCTTATTGAGCTGACGGCGCTCTCCACCGGTTTTGACAAGCTCCAGTACGGCACGATGGAGGTCAGCAAGCCGCGTCTGGTGCTGGATCAGCCGGTACGCTGGTTGCGCGATGCCGAAAAACCGGCCTTCAGCGGCGCGCTGTCGCTCAATGCAGGACAAACCCGTTTCTCCGGCGGCAGCGTGTTGCCACCCTCGGTCCTGACCTTCAGCGTCGACGGCACCGACCCGACATTTTTTCAGTTTAAGGGCGACCTCCATGCGGACAAAATCGGTCCGGTACAGGTGAACG